>DATBUE010000164.1:0-2870 GCA_036516375.1 Noviherbaspirillum sp.
AGCAGCAGTGCGCCCAGTCCCATGCCGAACTTGCCCAGCAGTCCGAGCGTAAAGAAGAGGATCAATAGCAGGGCGCCGCGAATACCCAGGTCGATGGCGAAGGCGAGCGCGCGCGGAACGAGACCGGCCGGGCGCAACACCAGGTCGATGCCCTCTGGGGTTTCCACACGAAGGCTGGTGTCGAGCAGGGCTTGGCGGTCGATGTTCGATGGCAAGGGCAAGGTCGTCTAGGGTCAGGCAGAAGCTGATGCTATGCGGCAAGCACGGCTGCGGCAATGCGCGCGATGGTCAGATGACCCGCCGGGCGCCGAAAGTGGGACGGATTATGGCGAAATGCCTGCTTCCTTGCAGGATGCCGTTCGCAGAGCAGGGCACCTTCCTGACTCACCGCGATGGCCATGTCGCAGCTGTTAGACTGCTGTGCTGATCGAGAAGGACTCTCCCGTGACTCCAAGCATCTTCTGGTACGACTTCGAAACCACAGGCATATCGCCCAGCCGCGACCGCCCCTTGCAGGTTGCCGGTATCCGCACCAACGAGGCGCTCGAGGAAATCGGCGAGCCGCTGAACATCTACTGTCGTCCCGGCGACGACATCCTTCCCCATCCCGCCGCGTGCCTGGTCACGGGAATCACGCCTGCAGTTCTGCAGCAGAAGGGGATGTGCGAGGCCCAGTTCGTTCATCATCTGCATCGGGAATTGTCGACTCCCGGAACCTGCGGCGCCGGCTACAACAGCCTGCGTTTCGACGACGAAGTGACCCGCTACAGCCTGTACCGCAATTTCTACGATCCGTATGCACGCGAATGGCAGGGCGGCAACAGCCGTTGGGACCTGATCGATCTGGTGCGTACCGCCTATGCGCTGCGCCCGGAAGGAATTGGCTGGCCGGAAGACGACGGGCGGGTGACGCTCAAGCTCGAGCGCTTGAGTGCCGCCAATGGGCTGGAACATCTGAATGCCCACGACGCGCTGTCCGATGTGCGCGCCACCATTGGCCTCGCCAGGCTCATTCGTGAGCGGCAGCCGCGTCTGTACGACTATCTCTTCAATCTGCGTCGCAAACATGCGGTGCTCGAGCAGGTCACCCTGCTGGAGCCGCTGGTGCACGTGTCCGGACGCTTCTCGGCTGCCCGGCATTTCCTCTCCGTGGTGCTGCCGCTGGCCTGGCATCCGCGCAACCGCAATGCGCTGATCGTTTGCGATCTGCAAGCCGAGGTGCGGCCGTTATGGCTGGAAAGCGCGGAAACGCTGCGACAGCGGCTCTACACGCGTCGCGACGAGCTGGCCGAGGGCGAGTTACCGGTCCCGCTGAAGCTCGTGCACATCAACAAGTGCCCGGTCCTGGCGCCGCTCAAGGTCTTGCGCGAGGCGGATATCCAGCGTCTGGAGCTGGACTTGCCTGCGTGCCACGAACGTGCTGACGCGCTACGCGAACAGCGCCACGTATGGAGCCCCAAGCTGGACGAGGTGTACCGCGAAGAGGGGTTCATCGGTGTGGACGATCCGGAACAGCAACTCTATGACGGCTTTCTGGGCGAGCGCGATCGGCGGCTGTGCGATCGGATTCGCGAGATGGCGCCGGCAGAGCTCGCTCGGCAACAGTGCCACTTCGATGATGTACGGTTAGAGGAATTGCTGTTCCGTTATCGCGCGCGCAACTTTCCGGAAGCGTTATCGGCTGAAGAGCGGGTGAGGTGGCAACGGTTCTGCCAACAGCGCCTTAGCGGCGAGATAGCCGGCGCGCCCAATACCCTTGCGCAGTTCGAGGCGGATATACAACAGTTCATGCTCACTGCCACCCCGGCGCAGCAGCAGCTATTGCAGCAGTGGCGTGAATACGGGCGCGCCTTGGGTGAGCGTTACGGGTGCAACTAGCGCGTCCGGCCCGGTTGGCTATCGAAAAAGAGCAACGGCTGTTACGGGTGGGAAGCGCGCAATAAAAAACGCCGCTTGTCGACGTCGATCAATAACGTCGGGAAGCGGCGTTCTTTATAACCCTGGTATTGCTTAGCCCAGAAGAGTGGCCCAGCTTTCCACGGTGTCGGAGCCCCATTGGGCTTTCCATTCTTTCAGCGTCTTGTGGTTGCCACCTTTGGTTTCAATCACTTCACCGCTGTGCGGGTTCTTGTACTGCTTGACGCGACGTGCGCGCTTGCTGGCGGCCGGCGCTTTCGCCGCACGTGGAGTTTTGCTGTTGCGGGAGGCATCCGGATCGAGCAGGGCGATGATGTCGCGCAGCGACTTCTGGTATTCGCCCATGAGTTCGCGCAGCTTGCCTTCGAACTCCAGTTCCTTTTTCAGTTTGTCATCTTCGGAAAGGGACTTCAGTCGCTCCTGAAGTTCCTTGATGGCCTCTTCAGTGGCGCGATACTCGTTGATCAGTGACATGTGACTTCCTTGGATTAGGTTTGAACGCAAGTGTCAGCAATCATAGTCCTGCGTAATGGGCAAGTAAATATAGATGGATAAAAAAGCGGGGCACTTTTTGTAGGGATATTTCATGCGTACCGAAGGGCCAGCGCGGACAGCTTTCGACAAGCTTAAACAAACGTAATTTCTGTTTTATCGGGCAAGTTTTTTCGATTGTTTCCAAGGCCTGTCCAAATAACCGGACAGCTGAATCGTGCCGGCGGGTTGCGTGGCTTCTCAATCCAACGCCGGCGTTAACGCGATGGCTGTGCTTTTGTCTGCTGGGATAGAATGCCGCGTTTCCTTCGTGTCGGAGTAACCGTTAATGCGCACTTTCAGGCTGGTGATTGCCTGCCCCGATGGCGTTGGCATTGTTGCCAAGGTCAGTAACTTTCTCGCCACCTACAATGGCTGGATCACGGAAGCCAACCACCATTCCGACCACCAGAGCGGCTGGT
>DATBUE010000165.1:0-3320 GCA_036516375.1 Noviherbaspirillum sp.
TACGACGACATGCTCGCCATGGGTGGAGAACGCTTCGTCACCGTGCCATCTGATACAGCGGCACTCGATCCGCTGTACGACGATTGCCCCAACTTCGATGCCGTGCTGGACGACTTGCGGCGCTACCTCGCGCTTGCACTGGCCGGTGGCGCCAGCGTCAACCTGATGCCGGTCCTGCTGCTGGGCGACCCCGGCGTGGGCAAGACCCACTTCGGCAAGCGGCTGGCCGCCGCGCTCGGCACGGAGTTCGAATTCATCAGCATGAACGCCTTGTCCGCCGGCTTCGTGATCACCGGCAGTTCCTCCACCTGGAAGGGCGCCAAGTGCGGCAAGGTGGCCGAGCGCCTGGTGCGCGGCAAGTTCGCCAATCCGGTGGTCTTGCTCGATGAGGTGGAGAAGGCCACCGGCTCGACGCAATCCGATCCAATGGCCGCGCTCTATCAATTGCTGGAACCGGAGACCTCGCGCGCCTTCCATGACGAATTCATCGATGTCGACCTGGATGCGAGCAAGGTGTTCTGGGTACTGACCGCCAACAGCCTCGACGGCATTCCATCAGCCTTGCTTTCGCGCATGGCGGTGTACGAAGTGCCGGCGCCTACACGCGAGCAGGCGGCGGCGATCGCCCAGCGCGTGTACGCCGGCTTGCTGAAGGAATTGCAACTCAAGACCGTCGAGGAAGAATTGCCGGACAACGTGCTCGACAAGCTGGCCGAGGTTTCGCCGCGCGAGATGCGCAAGGCCTTGCTCGATGGCTTGGGCTTCGCAGTGCAGGCCGGGCGGCCGGCGCTGGTTCCGGAAGACCTGCGGCTGAAGAACGATCACGCGAAGCGGCGCATCGGTTTCTGATTTTCTGATCTCGCGCGCGCTCAAGCGCGCGCTTCGCCGGCAGGCACGTGCTTGTCCGGCTCATCCATTCCCCATCCACTGCTGCGGCTGCGCATCGCACACGACGATGTGTGGTGTCGCATGCGCCACGCACACGCTTGCCGCGAAGTTCTCGAACACCTGAAGGAGATGCACGAAGTATTGCGTGTCTTCTTGTGCGAGCTCATCGTGCACCCTTGCCGATGTCGAACTGACGGAAGAAAAATAAACAGCCGAGGGAGGGCGCTGCAGTCCCAGCCCCAGCGCCTTGAGGTAGGACTCCTTTTGCGTCCAGATCCGCTAGAAGTACCTAAGGCGCTCGTCGGCCTGCAGCAGTGCAAATTCTTTCTTGTCACAAAGATGAAATATTGAACTGCTAAGTTCTTCCACATTGAGGCCTTGTTTCCCCATCCATTCCAGGTCTACGCCGAGCGCCATTGGGCAGATGGCAAGCAGACAGCTGTCTTCGCTGTGCGCGAGGTTGAAGTGGACGCTTCCGTCGGTCAGTTCCGGCTTTCCGAAAGGGCCGTACCGGAAGCGCAGCATCAATGGATTGCCGGCGGTGTAACGGGCGAGCAACAGGCGCAGTGCGATGCGCCCGCGTCGCTGCCGCTTGTGGACATCGCTGACCCGGGTTTCGATGACCTGCTCGTCTGTACTGAGCACGTGGCTCATGCTGTCCCAGCGGAGATCGGCGAGGTCAATCTTCCAGATGTGGATCTCGTGGCCCTGCAGAAAGAAGGGGGAAGGCATCGGGGCGCTAACAAATGGAACTGATGGGCGCGCAATATTACTTAAACGATTAACCAGAGGCGAGGAAATGTGGTCAGAGAAATTCGAGCAAGTGATCCGAGGATTGTGCGAGATCTACAACGTGGACGCCAAGCACGTCCTGGACGGAAGCCCGCTCACGATGAACGGCATGATGTTCGCCCTGCACCATGACAAGGAAATTGACTCGCCGCAGCTCACCGCGTACTGCAATTTCGGCAAGGTGCCGCAGGAGCTGGAGGCGAAAGCTTACCGTCGCCTGCTGGAAACCAATCTGGCCATTCATAGCGGACAGGGCGGGGAGGCGTTCTGCGTGGATCAGGACGGGAACGTCGTGTTCGTCGTCGACTATCCACTCGAAATTACGGAACCTGCAGAGCTCGCTGCCTATCTCGCGCTGACGGCGCAGCATGCGCAGCGTTGGCGCGAAGGCTATTTCCTGAGCGAAGAGGATGAACCGCGCAAGAAAACGTGGGCGGGCACGCGGCTGTTGCAAAAGGCGCGCGCCGGCGAGGGCGAGGATTGATGCATCGCATGCCGCGGAACTACAGCCCCTGCGCGCGAGCGCAGACGGACATGTTAAAGGCAGAGTGAGGTTGAAATGATGAGAGCAGGAAGTCCGGGACCGATTCAGCGCGGCTCAAGTGAAATGATACGGGCAGCAACCGAGGTCGCGCCCGCTCAAGCGGTGAGGGAACTTGCATCCGCACAGGTATCTGAGCATGTTCCTGCCAGCGCCCCGAGGAGGGCCAGGGTGGCAGCCACCAAGATCCTTGCGGTGCATCTCCCGATGGCGCTGCTCGCCGCAGGCACGTCGACGGCGGTTATGAGCGCATTGCTATTGGCGGGTGTCCGCAATCCCTACCTGCTGCGCGCAGCCGCGGACATTCCCCTGGTTTTTCTCGACGCCTATGCAGAACGGATGTTGGAGCAGTTGGGGCCGACCTTCACGCAGCCCACGTCCACGACAAGCAGGTACTCGCGGCCACAGTTGAGATCGAGGGTGTTGTCGTCCGGCCTGGAATTTGCGGCATTCGTGCTCACTGCCCTCCAGCTCATCGCGCAGGAGAAGGCCGTGCTTGGCTCCAACGCTGGTACCAACGCCGGGCCCATCAATCATTGGGCAGAGAATCTGATCACCGTGTTCGGCCATCACGCGACGAACGCGGGATTGCGGTTCCTCTACAAGGCAGCGGCAACGGGGGTGGTCGCAGCCGAGCCTTCGACCGGGGTGGAAGTCCAACCATGGAATCCGCGGAAAAACACCGCCGTGATCGCCGTGGGCAAGGGCATTAACTGGAAGCACTTCAACCCGTCGAATTTTCGCAAGGCCGACAAGAAGACACGCGAAGCGTTTACCGACATGTTATTGCGCCTCTTCGTCGTGCTACCAGTCAGTTCCACGGCTTGGCCGGCGCTGATGAGTCTTACGGGTCAGGGCGTCAACTACACCAACGCGCGCGTCGTCAATACGATTGGAGGAGCGGCGGCGCGCGCCGGGCGCCCGTTCGCGCTGGACGCGATCATGTACCGCAGCGGCAAGCAGCAAACCCAGGACGTGGAAACGGGGCGCGTGGTGGAGTTGCCAGACGACGCACCCTATGCGCACGGAGAGACGATTCCGCTTGAGGGCGACTCTACCCCGCAGGAGGGCGGAGTTGTCGATCGCACCCCCACTGCAA
>DATBUE010000166.1:0-2561 GCA_036516375.1 Noviherbaspirillum sp.
TAGACGGCTCGCTGGCGCTGCTGCCGCTTGCGCCGGAAGTCGTATCGCTGGCGCCGCTGGAGCCGCTTGCACCCGAGGTCGAGCCGCTGGAACCGCTTGCACCCGAGGTCGAGCCGCTGGAACCGCTCGCGCCTGAGCCCATGTCGCTGGAGCCGCTCGTGCCCCCCGCGGCGGATCCGGTGCTGCCGGACGGGGACGACGAGCTGGAGCTGCTGCCCGGCGTGGTCGCGCTGGAGCTGTCAGGCGAAGACGTCGTGCCGGCAGCGCCAGGGGTCGAAGCGGAATCGCTGGACGAAGGCGAACCCGTTGCGCTGCTGGAAGCATCGGGTGAGGTCGTGCCGCTCGCCGGTTCAGAACTGCTGCTGCCCGGAGGCGTGGTGCCGGCGCTGCCGGCGGCGGTGTCGGATTGCGGAGCAGCGGTGGTGCCGGTGGAGTCAGATGCGCCGGAGCCGGATTCTTGGCCGCAAGCTGCCAGGGTCAGAGAAGCCAGGAGCGCTGCGAGCAATGCGGAATATTTTTTCATGTGTCGGTCCTCTCAAAAAAAATGGTTACAGGCAGGGGTTCTGCACGATTGGAGGGGAGGCGCCGACTTAAGTGCCAATTAAGCCATTGATAAATGTCAAGCGCGATGCGATTCCAATAACGCTTGCGGAACGTGAATGCGCTATCCGTGCGTCCGGCAAAAATTAAAAGGGAGCAAGGCGGATACTCCTGCCAATTGGCACATCTTGCCCGCCCGGTTTGATCAGTTCACAGTTTTGACGAACTCGCGCATGAACACCTTGCGCGTGCCGTCAGGAAATTCCACGGTCAGCTTCTCACCCGCTTGCTCGACTACCGCGCCTTCTCCGTATCGGGCAACCCGTACCCGCGTGCCGGGGGCTGGTCCGGTCGGCACCGGAGCAATGTCTGGGACGTGCTCGCGTACATGCTCCGGAGCCAAGTGCCGTTCCGGCGGATCGAGGCAGTTGTCGCAGTGCCCGCAATGCGACCATGGCACCTGCTCGTCGAAATGTTCGAGCAGCACCTTCCACCGGCAAAAGCCGGTTTGGGCGTAGAACACCATCTGCTCCAGCGCCGAATGGTCGCGTGCACTCTTGTCCCGGTAGCGTGCAGCCAGGGCGTCGAGCACGTTGCGCGTGGCGCGCTGGCCGGTCGGACGGTAATGCAGTTGTGCATCCTGGCTGACCAAGCCGCCGTCTTCAAGAAGCTTGAGCGCCACCTGCACGCGTGGGCCGGAGAGCGTGTCGAGCGTGGCGTCGATTTCTTCCGCGCGCGCGCGCCGGCGTTTTTCCTGCAGCGCGCGATAGACCGTGGCCAGATCGTCGATGTCGGGATACCGGCGCGCAAGGAAGAATTGCTGGACCTGGCGATCCTTGCGCTGGTACAGCAACAGGCATTGCGCTTTCTCGCCGTCGCGCCCGGCCCGACCCGACTCCTGGTAGTAGGCCTGCAGGTTGCCGGGGATCTGGTAGTGGATCACGAAGCGGATGTCAGGCTTGTCGATGCCCATGCCGAAAGCATTGGTCGCCACCATCAGGTGCATCGCGCCGCTCATGAACTGGTCCTGGTTGCGCTCGCGTGCGGCCGTTCCCATCTGCCCGTGGTAGCAGGCGGCCTCGATACCGGCTTGCCGCAGCCGCGCATGCACTTCCTCCACGGCCTTGACTGTGGCGGCATAGACGATGCCGCTGCCCTGCAACGCTTGCACGTGCTCGAGCAGCAGGCCCAGCTTGGCCTCTTCGTCGGAGGCCTGGAGCACACGATAGTGCAGGTTCGGCCGATAGATGCCAGTGTTGATGACATTGAGGTGCGGCAGATCCAATTGCTGCGCAATGTCCGTCGCGACCTCGGGCGTTGCTGTGGCTGTGAGCGCCAGCACTGTGGGTGTGCCCAAGGCCGCGATCACAGCGCCGAGCTGCAAATAGGCCGGACGAAAATCATGGCCCCAATGCGAGATGCAATGGGCCTCGTCCACCACGAACAGGCTTACTTGCGCCTGCTTCAGCAGTTCGAGAAATTCCGGATCCGTGACGCGCTCGGGCGTGGCGAAGATGAACTCGCTGCCTCCTTCGCCTATGGTCTCCAGCGCCTGTGCTTCTTCGCTCTGGTTCAGCGTGCTGTTGACTTCCGCGGCCTCCATGCCGGCATCCTCGAGCTTGTCGCTCTGGTCCTTCATCAGCGCGATCAGCGGCGAGACGATGACGGTGGCACCGGGCATTTCCAGAGCCGGCAGTTGATAGCACAGCGACTTGCCTGCGCCGGTAGGCATGATGGCGAGCGTGTGGCGGCGGGCCAGCACGGAATCGATCACTTCGCGCTGGCCGGGGCGCAGCTCTGTAAATCCGAAGTTTTCGCGCAGGGACTTCTTGACGATGGCATCAGCGGGGCGCGAGGCGCGACGCGGTGCGCTTGAGGAAGATGGCTTGGGCATGCAGCAATGCGATGCAGCTTCCATGCCAGCGAAATCGGCGTGCATTTGCGGACGTAGCGCAGGGGGCGCAACGATTCCTGAACACCTGCGATCAAACTTGGACGTATAATGCGCCACCGTTTGAAGG
>DATBUE010000167.1:0-2097 GCA_036516375.1 Noviherbaspirillum sp.
CGAAATGGAGTTTCACTTCGTCCGCATCGGAATTTCCCATCTCCGCAATCTTTTGCCCCTGCGCCACGGTTTGATCCTCCTTGACGAAGATCGTTTTATTGTGGGCATAGGCGGAGAGCAGGTTGTTGGTGTGCTTGACGATCACGAGGTTGCCATAACCGCGAATCCCGCTGCCTGCATACAGCACCTTACCCCCGCCGGCGGCAAGGACCGGCTGACCCAACTTGCCACCGATCGCAATACCGCGCCGTCCGTCGCCAAACGGTGCAATCACCTTGCCCTCTGCCGGCCAGATCCAGGAAATGTTTTCATCACCAGGAATCGAGGTAGTCGCTTGAGGCGGTGTCGGTGTGGAGGGACGCGGCGCTGCGTTTGCAGTTTCAGCGGAAGACGACGCTTGCTCCTGTTTCTGCAATTCCGCCAATGCTGCATCGGAGTACGGCCGCTTGTCACCGCGCGGGGCAGTCTTGTTTGGCACACCAGCTTGCGCTGGCGCTGACTGCGGATTCAGAGGACGCACCTCGAGGGCACCACCGGCAATGACGCCGGTCTGCGGCCCGCCTTCGGGCGGCAAGACCCGCAGTAATTGCCCAACCTTGATGTCATTCGGATTCGCAAGATCGTTCCATGTCACCAAGTCCCGGTAATTCTGGCCAAACTCAAGCGCGATCTGGATCAGCGTGTCGCCACGCTGCACTGTGTAGTAGCCGCGCGGATCGCTCGCTCTCGGGCTCGGCGGCACGACTACGGCAGGACGGACCTCGCTTGAGCGGTCGGTCCTGTCCAGCACTGGTGCCGGAGAACGGGTGGTGCTGCAAGCCGCCAGTATGGCTGGCAACAGAAACAGGGCTGCGAAACGGGCTTTTGTCATTCTCATACGATATTCGGGCGCGGCCGGCGGGCGCGACTCGGGCGCAAACTATACGACACCGGGGCGCAAGGGAACGAAATGGCAGACTTCCAAGGTAGTCCTGGTCCACTCACGCTGTGCGACGCGTTCGATCAGTTGCAGAACCTGCTGCTGCGCCCCAACCGGCGCCACCAGACGACCTCCAACGTTCATCTGATCCAGCAAGGCCTGCGGCACTTCGAGGCCGGCGGCAGCGAGGATGATGCCGTCGAACGGTGCAGCTTGGGGAAGGCCAAGCATACCATCTCCGTATTGCAAGCGGATATTGGCAATGCGCAGCGGACGCAGGTTCGACTTCGCCAATTCATGCAACGGCTTGATGCGTTCTATCGAATACACCTCGCGCGCAACCAGCGACAACACGGCGGCCTGGTAACCGCAGCCGGTGCCGATTTCCAACACTCGATCAAGGACTCCTGCGCGTTTGTTTGCGCGCAGCACTTCAATCATGCGCGCCACAATATAGGGCTGCGAAATGGTCTGTTGATGTCCAATGGGCAACGAGGCGTCGATATAGGCCTGACTAGCCAGGCCGGGCTCTACAAACAGATGGCGCGGCACGGCTTCCAGGGCCGCCAGCACTTTTGCATCGCCGACGCCTTGCTGCGCAACGCGCGCCACCATGGCCGCGCGCACCGCATGCGACACCAATGTCGGGCGCGCACCTGCGCCACTTGTCTGGCTGGAGGCAGACTTGATTGGAGCGGTTTTCGACTCGGCGGCGCGCGCGCGCGCGTTGCTCGCCGAGGCATTGCGACTGGCCGTTTGTGATGTGGCGCTTGCTCCCCGACTCGCGGTTCCGTCCTTGCGCGCCACCACCACCACCGAGGATAACGGCAAGGGAAAGCGGCGTTCCTTATCGCTCATGCCAGCCTCTGCTGCAAGCTCGTCAATTGAGCTGTGTGGGTCAGATCGATCCGCAAGGGCGTGACCGAAACGTAACCATTGGCCACCGCATGGAAGTCGGTGCCCTCCCCGGCATCCTTGGCGCGGCCCGCTGGCCCGATCCAGAAAATCTCGCGTCCATGCGGATCCTGCATCTTGATGACGGCTTCTGACTCATGTCGCTTGCCCAGGCGCGTCGGTTTGAGCCCGCGTAGCTGGGCATAGGGCAGATTCGGGATGTTGATGTTCAGCAGATAGGGCCGCTCCAGCAGCTCCAGTCGCTGTTCCACGAATTCGCGCGC
>DATBUE010000168.1:0-2048 GCA_036516375.1 Noviherbaspirillum sp.
ACGCCGCTCTTGATGGTGGGCGGCGCCTTTCTCTGCTTCGAAGGCGTGGAAAAGGTCTTCCACAAATTCCTGCATAGCGCGGAGGACGATGCCGCGCGCCACGAGCGCCTGGTCCAGGCCGTGCAGCAAACGCCGCAGCAACTGGTCGAACTGGAAAAGGAAAAGATCAAGGGTGCGGTGCGCACCGATTTCATCCTCTCGGCGGAAATCGTCGCCATCACGCTCTCGACCGTGCAGAACGTTTCGCTGGCACAGCAGGCGATGGTGCTGGTGGCGATCTCCATCTTCTTCACCGTGGGCGTGTACGCGGTAGTCGCCGGCGTGGTCAAGCTCGATGACGCGGGGATCTATCTCGCGGCTTCGGCGCGCAAGGGCACACGCGCCATCGGCCGCTTCATCCTGCGCGCCGCGCCGTGGCTGATGAAGACCTTATCCGTGGTCGGTACCATCGCCATGTTTCTGGTCGGCGGCGGCATCATCGTGCACGGCTTCCCCGCACTGCATCACCTGACCGGGGAAATCGAACACCTGATGCAAGCGGTGCCGGGCCTCGGCGCTACGCTGGCGTATATCGCACCAGTCGTCGTCAACATGATCGCGGGCTTGTTGGTCGGAATCGCGGTGCTGGCCGTGGTCAAGCTGTACACCCGGCTGTTCCGCAAGAACGCGCTGGTCCACTGATGGCCAGTCGTTCTGATCCTGGTCGCCAACGTGATACCCGAGGAGGCGGCGCATGACGGCGGCCTGCGGTGTCGACTTCGGCACATCCAATTCCACAGTCGGCTTTCTACGGCCCGGCCAAGCCACCTTGCTGGTGCTGGAAGACGGCAAGCCGACCCTGCCCTCCGTGGTCTTCTTTAACGCCGAGGAAAACCAGGCGCGCTTCGGACGCGCGGCGCTGGCCGATTACCTGAGCGGCAGCGAAGGCCGCCTGATGCGCTCACTCAAGAGCCTGCTCGGCACCAGCCTGATCGACGGACAGACCGAGGTTGACGGCCGCGCCCTGCCCTACCGCGAACTGCTCGCGCAATTCCTGGGCGAGCTGAAGCGGCGTGCGGAAGAAGCCGCGCAGCGTCCATTCACAAAGGCCGTGTTCGGCCGCCCGGTGCACTTCGTCGATGAAGACGAAGCGGCTGACCGGCTCGCTGAAAACACGCTGCGCGAGATCGCGCAGGCGGCTGGCTTTCGCGATCTGGCCTTCCAGTACGAACCGATTGCAGCGGCATTCGATTACGAGTCGCGCATCGTGCGCGAAGAGCTGGTCCTGATCGCCGACATCGGTGGCGGGACCTCGGATTTCTCGCTGGTGCGCCTGTCGCCCGAGCGCGCGGCTCGCATCGACCGGCGCGACGACATTCTCGCCACCGCCGGCGTGCACATCGGCGGCACCGATTTCGACAAATACCTGAGCCTTGCCTGCGCGATGCCGGCACTCGGATTCGGCACGCGCCTGCTCAGCGGCCATGAGGTGCCGTCGAGTTACTACTTCAACCTCGCCACCTGGCACACCATCAACCTGGCCTACACACGAAAAGTCTGGCGCGAACTGCAGGATGTCGCGCGGGATGCCTGCGAGCGCGAGAAGCTGGCATTGCTGCTGAAGCTGATAGACCAGCGCGACGGCCATTGGCTGGCGATGCAGGTCGAGGAGGGAAAAATCGCGCTCTCGGCCAGCGCTGCAGCGCAACTCGCGCTCGATCGGCTTTCGCCCGGTCTTGGGCTCGACATGCAGCGAAGCGCATTCGATGCAGCCATCGGCCATCTCGTGCATCAAATCGAAGGAACGGTCAATGCAGTACTGCACCTTGCCGGCGTAACGAAACAAGAGGTTGATACGGTGTTCTTCACCGGCGGATCAAGTGCCGTACCCCTGCTGCGGCAAGGGATTGCGGCCCGCGTTCCTGAAGCTCGATGGGTGGAGGGTGACCTGTTTGGCAGCATCGGGACAGGACTTGCGCTCGATGCGGCGCGCCGTTTCGCCTGAAGCGGATTCAGCCAGCACAACCTTTGCCCACTTGCGACCTACTCGCTGGCGCGAGTGAGGCGGG
>DATBUE010000169.1:0-2440 GCA_036516375.1 Noviherbaspirillum sp.
ATTGCGCACGAAGGCCGGCACATCGAAGTCCGCGGGAATCGTACCCACGGGTTCGGCTGCCACGGCCGCCCCGCTGCCAGCAATGCGATCCTGGAACGCAACCGGATCGGCGCGCGGTTCGACATGGGGCTCCAGACGAGCGCCGATTTCAGGTGTTTGCAATTGCGTTCCACCGTAATGCGAACCAGCGTGATGCCCGCCGGCATAAGCCGGCGCCGCATTTTTCCCGCGCAACAGGCGATAGACGAACATCGCCAGCAGCACCAGCAAGCCAACCATCAGCGCCGTTGCAATGAAGCTGGCTAGGGCGCCGCCGATGCCGAAGTGCGAGAGCAAGGCCCCCAGGCCAAGCCCGAGCAACGCGCCGCCGAGCAGCCCGCGCCACGGACTGCTGTTGGCTGCCGCGCCCTGCTGCCGAGCTTGATTCTGGCTCGTCGCCTGGCTCGGCGTATTCCGCTGCGCTGGTGCCGCGCGGCCGAAGCTTTGCGATTGTTTCCCGAATGAGCCGCCTCCGCCCAAGCGACGTGCATCGGCCTCGGGTGCGATCAGGGCAAGACCGCCCAAGGCGATCATCAATGCAATCAGATATTGCTTCATTCCCGCTCCTTGGTTGAAGCCCGAACCACGCTGGTTGATAGCGCGATCAGAGCTTGATGCCGGTGTGCAAAGCCGCCACGCCAGCGGTGAGATTGAAGTATTCGACTCGTTCCAGCCCCGCTTGTTGCATCATCTGCTTCAAGGTTTCCTGGTCCGGGTGCATGCGGATCGATTCCGCGAGATAGCGATAGCTGTCGGCATCCTTGGCCACCAGTTGGCCCAGGCGCGGCAATACCGAGAAGGAATAGATGTCGTAGGGCTTCTGCAACGGCTCCCACACCTTGGAGAATTCCAGCACCAGCAGCTTGCCGCCCGGCTTCAAGACCCGCTGCATTTCGGCCAGCGCCACATCCTTGTGGGTCATGTTGCGTAAGCCGAAGGCCACGCTGACGCGGTCGAAATAATTGGACGGGAACGGCAGCTTTTCCGCATCGCACAGCAGCGCGGGCGTGACCAACCCTTTGTTCAACAAGCGGTCGCGCCCGACGCGCAGCATGGATTCGTTGATGTCGGTCAGCCACACTTCGCCGCTCGGTCCGGCTTGCTTGGCAAAGGCCTTGGCCAGGTCACCGGTACCGCCCGCAATGTCGAGTACCTTGAAGCCGGGGCGTACGCCCGCCTGCGCGATCGTGAACGCCTTCCACAGTCGGTGCAGGCCGCCCGACATCAAGTCGTTCATCACGTCGTACTTCGCCGCAACGGAATGGAACACTTCCGCAACCTTGCGGACCTTGTCTTCCTCGGCAACAGTCTGGTAGCCGAAATCGGTGGTATTGGTCATGGCGGCCTTCTAGTCGAAGCGGGGATTATACAAAGCAGCCTGCTGGGGCATGGAGCCGGCCCGACGCACTTGCGGCATCAGGCAGGCTGCGCGTTTCAGTGTCCGCAAGCCTTGCCCGGCGCATCCATTGGAATGTCGCGTCCGCTGTCACCGGCATGACCCGCGGCCTGCAAGCGTTCCAGGTACTCCGTCCACAACCGTTCCTGGTTGGCGCCGAGCCAATACAGGTAATCCCAGGTGTAGATGCCGGTGTTGTGGCCGTCGGAAAAATGCGGCTGCACCGCATAGTGTCCGACCGGCTCCAGCGCAGTCAGCAAGACGTCGCGCTTGCCGGTCTGCAGCACCTCCTGCCCGGGGCCGTGGCCTTTGACTTCGGCCGAGGGTGAATAGACGCGCAGGAATTCGAACGGCAGGGAAAACTGTTCGCCGGACTCGAATGCGAGTTCGAGCACGCGCGACTGCTTGCGCACGGTGATCGAGGAAGGGGTTCGGTTTTCAGACATCACAGCAGCGATTGCTGGAAACGGTCCTGCAGGTTCTCGCGCAACTGCATCACCCGCTGGCGGCGCTCGCCCAGAACGTCTTCTGCCGTTTCGCGCAGCTTCTCACCCCAGATGGGGTTCGGGAAATGCGCGTCGTCCTCGTAACGCGGGATCACATGCCAGTGCAGGTGCGGCACGACATTGCCGAGGCTCGCGACATTCACCTTATGCGGCGCCATCGCCTCGCGCACCGCTTCCTCGACCTGCCACACGGCTGCGATCAGGATCGCGCGCTCGGCGCTGCTCAAGTCGGTCATCTCGCGCGCGTGCGCATTCCAGATTACGCGGCAAAAGCCGGGATAACGCGCATCGTCGACCAGCACGACGCGATAGTTGTCGTCCCGGTAGAGCTCCTCTCCGCCGGGCTCATCGCACAATTCGCAGGTCGTCGCCTTGGTCATCATCTACACCAGTACGCGTTCGATGCCGCCGTTGTTGGCGCGTTCCACGTAGTCCGGCATCCAGTTTTCGCCCAGCAGGTACTTCGCCATTTCAATGACGATGTAATCGGCCGTCGTAC
>DATBUE010000170.1:0-2528 GCA_036516375.1 Noviherbaspirillum sp.
TTTCCAGGCTGTAGATTTCCTGGAATTCGAAAGCTTCGGTGTCCGCAGTGCCGGTCATCCCTGCCAGCTTGGTGTACATCCGGAAGTAATTCTGGAAGGTGATCGAGGCCAGGGTCTGGTTCTCGTTCTGGATGCGCGCACCTTCCTTGGCCTCGACCGCCTGATGCAGGCCGTCGGACCAGCGGCGCCCGGTCATCAGGCGTCCGGTGAATTCATCGACGATGATCACTTCACCGTTCTGCACCACGTAGTGCTGGTCCTTGTGATACAGCGTGTGGGCGCGTAACGCAGCGTAGAGATGGTGGATCAGCGTGATATTGGCCGCGTCGTAGAGCGACGCGCCTTCCGGCAACAGCCCCATCTGCGTCAGGATCTGCTCGGCCTTTTCATGACCTGCTTCGGTCAGCAGCACCTGGTGGCTCTTCTCGTCCAGCGTGTAGTCTCCGGGAACCTCGATCTTGCCGCTGCCATCCTTGGTTTCCTCGCCGATCTGCTTCGTCAGCAGCGGCGGCACCGCGTTCATCTTGCGGTACATCTCGGTATGGTCTTCAGCCTGGCCGGAGATGATCAAAGGTGTCCGTGCCTCGTCGATCAGGATCGAATCGACTTCATCGACGATTGCGAAATTCAAGCCACGCTGCACCCGGTCGCCGGTGTCGTACACCATGTTATCGCGCAGGTAGTCGAAGCCGAATTCGTTGTTGGTGCCGTAGGTGATGTCGGAAGCATAGGCGCTCTGCTTGGCCGAATGCGCCATCTGCGACAGGTTCACGCCAGTGGATAGTCCAAGCCAGCCATACAACTTGCCCATCCATTCGGCGTCGCGCTGCGCCAGGTAATCGTTGACCGTCACCACGTGCACGCCCTTGCCGGCCAATGCATTCAGATAGACCGGCAGCGTCGCCATCAAGGTCTTGCCTTCGCCGGTGCCCATCTCGGCGATCTTGCCTTGATGCAGAACCATGCCGCCAATGAGCTGCACATCGAAATGGCGCATCTTCAGCACACGCTTGCTGGCCTCGCGACAAACGGCAAACGCCTCGACCAGCAACTCGTCCAGGCTGGTGCCGGCGGCCACGCGTTCCTTGAATTGCCCGGTCTTTGCCTGCAGCTCGGCGTCCGAGAGCTTTTCCAGCGCCGGCTCCAGCGCATTGATTTCGCGCACGGTCTTTTGATACTGCTTGATCAACCGCTGGTTGCGGCTGCCGAAAATCTTGGTCAGGAATGACATGCTCGGATTCTGAGAACGGCGCGTGGAAGAAAGAGGGACAGGCCCGAGGCGCGCAGGGCGAGATGTCTGTTGCGGCAGTACTGATGGCAACGCGTGGCCTGCTCAGTGGCCTGCTTGCCCGGCCCACTCTTTCCCGGCGGCGGCCGGTGATTGAAAATTGCGGATTTTATCATGCGCCCCTATCCCTATCGGGGCCGAGGCAACTTCGAAAAAATGGGGGCGCAAAGGGGAAATGCAAGCTAGCGCGATTGACGCGCAGCAAAGGCAACGAGCTTGGCCTGGTCACTGCCGGCGGACAGAAACTTGTGCGGGTTCTGCTGCACCCCCTTGACCAGCACTTCGAAATGCAGGTGCGCGCCAGTGGAACGGCCAGTCGACCCGACTGCGGCCACACGCTGTCCGCGGCGCACGATGTCGCCCACCTTCACATACAGGCGCGAAGCATGGGCATAGCGGGTCACCATATCGTTGCCGTGGTCGATATCGAGCATGTTGCCGTACTGGTGATGGTATTCCGCCGCGATCACAACCCCGCCGGCAGCTGCGACGATGGGTGTTCCCGCGGGGGCAGCAAAGTCGACCCCCTCATGGCGGGCGGCGCGACCAGTGAACGGATCGATGCGTACGCCGAAGCCGGATGCGTTGTAAGCCACGTTGACCGGATGCACGGTCGGCAACAGACGCGACTTGATCTTGTAGCCCATCAGCGTGGTCTCGACCACGTTCATGTAGTCGGCCCTATGTTCCACATCGCGCGAAAGCGCCTCGATCAACTGTCCGAATTCGCTCATGCTGAGCGGCTCGGTCACGCTTGGCGCAGGGCCGCCTTGGGGCGGGCGTTCCTTGAAGTTGAATTCCTGAGGCTTGATGCCGGCCAGTCCCTGGACGCGCTCTCCGAGGGCATCGAGTCGCATCAACTGCGCCTGCATTTCACCCAGGCGCACGGCCATCGCGGCCAGATTCTCCTTGATGTACTGGTCCTTCTTGCTAGCGTCGCTTTCCGCGGCCGTCGCCACCATCTCTCGAACGACCGGCAGGTCGAGATGACTGGCGTAACGCAGGGTCAGGTAATACAGAAGCGATGCGAGCAAGAGCACGGAAGCGAGGAAACCGACGGCCAGGGCCAGCAAATGCCAGCGCGTCAGCGTGACCGTGCGAGCATTGAAGCGATGGTGCAACAGAATGACTTGCATTTAGATTCCCGGGGTGCGGCTGCCGTGGATGAGCTGTGATAAGGTGCACGCCATGCGTTCTTCCCTATCTCGCTTCAATGTTTCGGGTACCCGGCAGGGGCGCG
>DATBUE010000171.1:0-1858 GCA_036516375.1 Noviherbaspirillum sp.
CTGCCTGCTTCTTCGGGCCGATGTCGAATTCCATCACTTGCCATTGCGGCGCACGGAAGGCGCTGCTCTGGGCGTCGCCGGCCTGGGCGTTGCCGGCCGGGGTGTTCGGACGCATGATGTAGTGGCTCTTGCCGCTTTGTACTTCAATCTCGGTGACGGTGCCGTCGTTGGCGCGCTTTTCCTTGATCTGCGTGCCGCGGCGCGGCGGAATATTGGTCGTCGGCACATCGCTGCCCGGTTCGATGCGTTCCGTCGGCGGTTGCTGCTGGGTCGTCGTCGCCTGCTGGGCCCAGGCAAAGCCGGTCAGCAGGGCAAAGGGAAGGACGCTCAGGCGGAGAAATGTGCGCGGCATGATGATCACCTTGTATTGATTAGACCATTGTAACAAACCGACACCGTTCCCTGTGAAAAGTGTGAGTTTCCTTCTCTTTCGACGATCTGCCCGGCAGGAACATGCGCTTGCTCTTGTATGATGAACAAGAAATTGTTGATGGGAGAATGACCTTGGCCTGGGCAAAATTGTCGATTGCAATGCTGTGCTGCTGGACCATGTCCGCCTGGGCAGCAGATCCATGGTGCAGTGCCGGCGCGCAGCCCGCGCTCAGCTTCGAATGGCTGCCGAAGGACAAGGCCGAGCCGTCGGTCGGCAGCGTGCGGATCAGGGATGCCAACGGCAGGATCGTGCAAGTGCTGGAGAACGTGGAAAACTATCGGGAGGACAGCGCGTCGCTGCGAACCGGTACGGATTTCAATAACGATGGCTGTCCGGACCTGGTGGTGACCAGCAGCATGGCGGCGATCGGCAACGAAAGCGTGACCGCCTTCCTGTACGACCCAAGGACGCGCCGCTTCGAACTCAGCGCAGCCTTGTCCGCCGTCGGCGGACTGCAACTCGATTCACGCGACAGGAATTGCGTGACCGGCGATTGGAAAGGCGGCGCCCAGGACGTGTATAGCCAGCGGCTTTGCTGGAGCAAAGGCAAGCTCGTGCTGGAGAGCGAATACGACGTTTCGCCGAGGTATAACAAGGAGGGCGAGTTTCAATGCTTCCTGCACATCGAAACGGTCTACCGTGGCGGCAAGAAGCGCGAGCGAACGAAGTGCACGAAGGAGTTCTGACACGCCGCTGCCAGTGAGGCGATGCCCATGCCGACACCCGAGGCAGGGGCCCGTGGACTGGCCGCGTTACCGCAGATCCACCGGTCCTCCGGCCTGGCCAAGCTGCTTGATGGACCTGAGGCAGGCCGCTTCCCCTTCCTTCCGGATGCGCGCGTCGAAACTCGCGCTCATCTCTGCCTTTGCATCGGCCATCAACTGGCCGGCATCCGGACGATTCGGTGCACGCGGACGCTTCGACGCCTCGCTCCGTTCGCGGGCGCATTTGTCCCTGGCGGCATTCGCCTTTGCCAGGTTGCGCCCGCGCCATGCGGTCAGGGCCTTGTCCGCTTCAGCCGACAGTGCGGGAAATTCACGCGAGCAGGTCTCGACCATGTTCCGGTTGATCTCTTCCGCATTGCATTCATACACCGCAACGTAGAGCATGCCGTCAGAGGCAGAAGCGAGCGCCGTCGCCGACAACAGGCATGCGGACAGGATGGAGCGAACGAACATGGTGGTCCTTTCGTTTAACACTGCACGAGGTTTGCTTTCCGGCGGCATGGAGAATGCCCGCTTCAACTGTACGCGAAAATGTCAATCAGGGATGCGTACGAGCCTTGCACCCCGCAATTCTATATCCGTGTCGGACAGCCATAACACAGGGTTAATCTGGCCGGCAATGTCTTCGTCCGTAAAGCCATACAGCCCTTCTGTCAATTTCTCGCCAGTGACATCCGCGAAAATCGCACATCGGTATTTC
>DATBUE010000172.1:0-5615 GCA_036516375.1 Noviherbaspirillum sp.
CATCCCTGGGTCTTCCCCGCTTCCATCACCCGCGTCGAAGGCAAGGCCGACGAACGCAACAAACCTGGCACGACCGCGCTTGTGCAAGCCGATGACGGACGCTTCCTCGCGCGCGCTGCCTGGAGCCCGCATTCCCAGATCCGTGCGCGGGTCTGGACCTTCGACGAGCAGGAAGCGGTCGACCACGCGCTGATCAAGCGCCGCGTGCAGCAAGCCCTCGCCTACCGTTCTGCGAACGTGCACGACACCGATGCGGTGCGCCTGATCTTCGGCGAGGCCGACGGCTTCCCCGGACTGGTCGTGGACTGGTACGGCGGGACGGCAGGTCAGCTGGTCTGCCAGTTCCAGTCGGCCGGGGTCGAAGCGTGGAAGACAGCAATTGTTGCAGCGCTGGTGGGCGCAACCGAATGCCCGAATGTCTACGAACGCTCGGATGCATCGGTGCGCGAACGCGAAGGCTTGCCGCTGGTGACCGGCAGTTTGGCCGGCGCGGAACCCGATGCCGAAACCCTGGTCACCGAAAACGGCGTGCGATATGCAATCGACATCCGCCACGGCCACAAGACTGGTTTCTATATCGACCAGCGCGACAACCGCCGCCTCGTGATGGAACTGGCAGCCGGCCGCGAGGTGCTGAATTGTTTCTGCTATACGGGTGGCTTCTCGCTGGCCGCACTCAAGGGTGGGGCCAGCAAAGTCACGTCCATAGACTCAGCCGGCGACGCCCTTGCGCTGGCGCGCCGCAACGCGGAGCTCAACGGCTTCGATCCGGCACGCGCCGAGTGGTGCGATGCCGATGTGTTCAAGATGTTGCGCAGCCTGCGCGACGAGGGGCGCAGCTTCGACCTGATCGTGCTCGATCCGCCGAAGTTCGCGGCCACGCCGGGACAAGTCGAGCGCGCCGCACGCGCCTACAAGGACATCAACCTGCTCGGCTTCCAGCTCTTGCGCCCGGGCGGCTTGCTGTTTACTTACTCCTGTTCGGGAGCAATCAGCGCAGACCTGTTCCAGAAAATCGTCGCCGGTGCTGCCAACGACGCGAAGGTGGATGCGCGCATCCTGCGCCGCCTGTCGGCCGGTGTCGACCATCCGATGACGACCTCCTTCCCCGAAGGGGAATACCTGAAGGGATTGCTGCTGGAGAAGCCGTAAGGCATATGCGTCTCGTCAGAAACTCCCGCGCATCTGCGCCATAATCCCCCGCATGAACAAGTCCAGCCGCTCTTCCGCTCCGGATACGCCCGTTCCCGCACCGGGAAACGCCCAACGTGCGCAATCCTTGCTGCGCGAAGCCGCAGTGCGCGTCACACCTGCGCGCATCAATGTGCTGGCCGCCCTGCTTGATGCCGCGCGCGCCTACAGCCACCAGGATTTGCAGGATGCGCTGAGCGGAATGGATCGCGTGACGCTATACCGCGCGCTCGATTGCCTGACCGAAGCCGGACTGGCGCACAAGATCGCCGGCGACGACCGCGTGTTTCGCTACAGCGCCGGGAACGAACACGGCTCGCATGAGGAAGCACCCGGAGTGCCGCATCACCAGCACGGCCATTTCAAGTGCACACGCTGTGCCAAGGTGTTTTGCCTGGACAGCAGCGGCGAAGCCGCCCTGCTGCGCACCGCCTTGCAGGAAACTCTCGGCCGCGGCTTCCAGAGCCACGACGTGGAATTCACGATCAAAGGATGGTGCGCCGACTGCGCGCGCTGAATCCGCCCCTACTACCGACGACCATGGCACTGATACCCGTAACGATACTGACCGGCTTCCTCGGCGCCGGCAAAACCACCCTGCTCAACCGCATCCTGCGCGAACCACACGGTTTCAGGATTGCGGTCATCGAGAACGAATTCGGCCAGGAAAACATCGACAACGAAATCCTGGTCCAGGAAAGCAACGAGCAAATCGTCGAAATGAGCAACGGCTGCATCTGCTGCACCGTGCGCGGCGACCTGATCCTGGCGCTGGGCGCGCTGGCGCAGAAGCACGATGCCGGCGAGATCGCCTTCGACCACGTGATCATCGAAACCACCGGCCTAGCCAATCCGGGCCCTGTTGCGCAGACCTTCTTCATGGACGACGAAGTCGCCGCCCACTACATGCTCGACGCCGTCGTCACCGTGGTCGATGCGCGCCACGCGATGCAGCAGCTGGATGAACACGAGGAAGCCCAGCGGCAAGTCGGGTTCGCCGACAAGCTGCTGCTGTCCAAGAGCGACCTCGTCACACCGGAACAGCTACAGGTCCTGGGGGCACGGCTGCGCAGAATGAACCCGCGAGCGCCGCAACTGGCAGCGAATTTCGGCCAGGTCGCCGTCGCCGAGGTGCTGGACCTGCGCGGATTCAACCTCAACGACAAGCTCGAACTGGACCCGGAATTCCTGGCGCTCGAAACGGAGGCGCACGAGGCGCACGACCACGCTTGCGGCGCACACTGCGATCACACGCATCACGATCACAGCCACGATCATCATCATGCCCATCACAGCGACGAGATAGCGGCCTTCGCCTTTCGCAGCGAGCGCCCTTTCGATACGGCACGCCTGGACGAATTCCTTGGCAGCCTGGTTCAGGTCTACGGCCCGCGCATGTTGCGCTACAAGGGCGTGTTGTGGATGCAGGGCGCCGACCGCAAGGTCGTGTTCCAGGGGGTGCACCAGACCATGGGTACCGATATCGGGGCGAAATGGGGAGAAAGCGAAACGCGGGCAAGCAAAATGGTCTTCATCGGCAAGAATCTGCCGCAGGAAACCTTCGTTCGCGGATTGGAACAATGTCTGGTATAAATGGATCGCTGCGCCGCTTTGGCGGCGTTTTACTTTGCAGTCTTCCAGGGAGGCACCATGAAGGCGAGCATAAGCAAGACAGCAACAAAAGCTGAGCGAAAGACCACAAAGACAGCGGCCACCTTGGCCGCGACGGCCGTGACAACGAAATCGCCAAGGGCGAGAACGGCGGCGAAGGCGGTTCGGACTTCCCAGGAAACTCAGGTACAATCCGCCGCCGGGAAAAAGGCAGGTAAGACCAGCACGCCACAGCCCGCCAGAAGCGCAAGCGCATCGACCGGCAGCGTGAACAAGAGTCGCGCCAATCCTGCCAAAAGCACCGCACCTACGCCTGCCCCCAGGCCAGCAAGCAGCAAAGCTGGCCCTGGGAAAGACAGAATCGAGCAACCCGCAGTTTCGAAAGTAAGCGAAGTGGCTACCAAGACGACCAAATCGACTCCCGCTGCCCCCGGAAACGGAGGCTTGCTGACCGAAGAACAGATCCTTCAGATGAGCGAGAAGGATTACATGAACGAGGCCCAACTGGCTTTCTTCAGGGCGCGGCTACAGCAACTCGAACGCGATCTGCTGAAGAACGCAGACGAAACCACCGAGCACCTGCGTGAAACCGTGCTGGTGCCCGATCCCGCCGACCGCGCGACGATCGAAGAAGAACACGCGCTGGAACTGCGCACACGCGATCGCGAGCGCAAGCTGCTCAAGAAGGTGCAACAGGCCCTGGCGAGCATTGAGAGCGGCGACTACGGCTGGTGCGAAGAGACCGGTGAGCCTATCGGCATCCCCCGCTTGCTTGCCCGCCCCACCGCTACGCTTTCCCTCGAAGCGCAACAACGGCGCGAATTGAAACAGAAGCTGTACGGCGACTGATCGCCTCATCCTCCGCAAGCGCACCACGTTCGACACGTCGTGCGCTTGTTTCGTTTACGACCTCCGAAAACGCTGCATGTGGACGAAGACATGACTGGATGTGCGCGCAAGAACAGTCACTTTGTCTTTCATGAGTGAAATATTTGCAACGTTGACAAACATGGGGGCCGGCGCTGTAATGGCAGGCCGGTTTACGCGGGGCTGATTGCCTTCCACACCTCCTTTGCTCGGCGCATCGCCATGGAAGCTCGCGCGCGAAATACAGCAACATCGACATCAGGGACGCTGTGGGCATTTTTTCGCTTTTCGGAAAAAAGGACGCGCCGCCGAAAAAGGCGGCTGAAAAAGAAGGGGCACGCACACCGCGCCGCTCGTCTTCGAGTACCCGCGTGTCCAGGGAAAGCGAACGCACCCAGCCGCGCCGCGACACGCAGCGGGCACAGGAAACCGTACTGAAAATCGACGCCATCGAATCGGAAATGTCCTCCGAATTCGTGAAATCCCGTCCGGCCCAACCAGCAACGAAACCCGGGCCGGAACGACCGGCAGTGAAACGATCGGCTGCATCTCCCGCGCCATCCGCACCCCGCGCTTCTGCCGGCAATGCCGCACTCACACTGCCACCGCTCGCGCCCGACATGGGTAGCACAACCGACTTTCTGTTGCATGGAAACAGCACGATCAACGATGTGGCAGCGCCTTCGTCGGAGGCGGCAGCCGTCATCGAAGAGAGCGCGATCATGTACGCCAACGCGCAGAGTGAGATGGTCGAGCAGATGCTGACGACGGCGATCGCCGAGGATTTGCTGGGAGAAGTCACGCACAAGGCATGGTGGATGCTGTTCGACCTGTACCAGGTGAGTGGCAAGCGTGAGGCCTTCGAACAGCTCGCACTGGAATACGCGAACAAGTTCGAGACTTCGCCGCCCGGCTGGACCGAACTCGGCCACACCGAAGCAACGCCATCGCACCCTGCCGGCAGCCCTCCTCTGCTTGCTTTCAGCGGGAAGCTCGATGCCAAAACGGTGAAGATTACCGAACGCGCGCGCAAACTGGCGGAAACGCACCGCGCATTGCGCCTGGAATTCGTTCGCGTATCCGAAGTCGACTCTGCCGGCTGCCAAGTGCTGCTGGCCTTGCTGAAGCAGTTGCAGAAATCCGGGCATCAACTCGTGCTGGTGGGTGCTCGCGAGCTTGAGACAAAGATTCGCGGCATCGTGCAGGTGGGTCGGCGAGACGAAGGCGAGGATTGCTGGCTCCTGCTGCTGGAAATCCTGCGCCTGTTGAACTGCGAAAAGGAATTCGAGGAGACCAGCATCGACTACTGCGTCACCTTCGAAGTCTCGCCGCCGGCCTTCGTGCCACCCCAGTCGTCAGTGACTACGGCAGTCGAGGAACAAGCGGCAGCGCCCCAGGCGGCCGAAGGTTTCATGCTGCCGCCCCTGATCGAGGGACGCATCGACAACCTGATCCTTGCCATCGCGGCTTATTCCGACGAACACGAACCCGCAATCATCAACTGCTCGCAACTGGTACGTATCGATTTCAACGCGGCGGGCCGCCTGCTGACTGGCCTGGCTCCGTTCTGTGGCAACGGCAAGGCAATCGAGTTTCATCACGTCAATCACCTTGTCGCCGAACTGTTCAACATCATCGGCTTGAAGGACATCGTCCGCATCGTCCCGCGCAAGAGCTGAACTCGCGCCCGTCACGTCAAGCCCGGCCTGTGGTCGCGGCCGTCCCGTTCCCACTGCCATTTCCCGCCCTTGTATTGCCAAGGTCCGTCCCTATCTGCGTCCAATGGCTGCTCGCACGAGGCAGCGCTCTAGGGAACAGGAATGGAACAATTTCACGGCACCACCATCCTCTCCGTGCGGCGCGGGAATTCCGTCGCCCTCGGCGGGGATGGACAGGTCACGCTGGGCAATATCGTGATGAAAGGCAGTGCACGCAAGGTGCGCAAG
>DATBUE010000173.1:0-4681 GCA_036516375.1 Noviherbaspirillum sp.
GGTCTGACCTTCGACATGCGGTGCGACGCCGCGGCGCGTGACTTCAACCTCTGGGAGTTCGGGCATTGCTGTTGACTGGATATATCGAGCGCGAAGCAGGCGGGCCGGGAATCAAAGCCGGCGCGAGTCACCGGACCGAGGCCCGCGTTCGTCGTAGAATGGGGTCGCTGGCGCGCAGCATCGCTGCGCCCGAATTGCTTCAGATGCATGCCGGCTTTTTTCTCTCCGATCCACCGGAACTTCCCTTGAAGAATTCGCTGCTCATTGTAACCCTCCCGCTGATCCTGTCCGCCTGCGCGTACGCACCGGAAACCGCATCCGCACGTCCTTTCACCACGCCGGTTGCGAAGCAGGCGTCGCAAGTCGTTGCGCAAGCGTCAACGACACCGGCGGGCGTGGGCAAAACGTCCAAGGCCGACGCGGCGGACGATGAGACGGACGAGACGCTGCCCGCGCTCACGCTGACCAATGAACTGATGTTCCGCATCCTCGGTGCGGAATTCGCCTTCCAGCGCGGCGAATGGCAGCCAGCCTACGTCACCATGCTCACACTGGCGCAGCAGACCCGCGATCCGCGCCTGGCGCGCCGTGCGGCTGAATTCGCCCACGTCGCCCGGCGGGAGGCGGAAGTATTGAGTGCGGTGCGTCTATGGCGCGAATTGGCTCCGCAATCGGACGAAGCCAATCAGTATTTCCTCGGCTTTGTCGTCGCCAGTGACGACCTGAGCGAAGCAACGCCTATTCTCGAACGCCGCCTGCAGCAAGCACGCCCGCAGATGCGCGGTCCCCTCGCCTTCCAGTTCCAGCGCCTGCTTACGCGCGCCAAGGACAAGAAAGCGGCGTTCGCACTGCAGGAACAGCTTTACCAGCCGTATCTCGGACTGGCCGAAGTGCGGGTAGCACTGGCACTGGCAGCCATCGATGCGGGCTTGCTCGAACGGGCACGCGAAGAAGCGCGGCTGGCCTTGCAAGCCAAGCCCGATTCGGAACTGGCAGTCCTCACGCTGGCCCAGGCCACACCAGAGCGGCAAGCCGCGTCTGCGGTGCTGACTGAATTCCTGCGCCAACAACCGCAGGCGCGAGATGTCCGGCTTGCCCACGCCCGCATGCTGGTCGAAGACAAGCGCTATGAATCCGCGGCTGCGGAATTCGAACGCCTGCTCGTCGACGATCCGAGCGACCTGACCTCGCTATACGCACTCGGCGTGCTCGGCGTGCAGACCAGGAATTTCGAAGCGGCCGAAAAGCACTTGCTTGCCTACCTCTCAGTGCTCGAGAAGACGCCGGAGCAGGAACGCGATCCCACCCAGGCGCTGCTGTTGCTGGCGCAGATCGCCGAGGAGCGCAAGGACAACGAGAGCCTGCTGAAGTGGTTGGCGCGTATTGAATCCGGCGAAGCCTACGTGACGGCGCAGATCAAGCGTGCGCAAGTCATTGCCAAGCGAGGGGAGTTGGCCGAGGCGCGCGAACTGTTGAGCGGCATTTCCATCGGCAGCGAGCGCGACGACGCGATGATCGTGATGGCCGAAGGCCAGATGCTGCGCGATGCCAACCGCCTCGACGAAGCCATGCAGGTTTATGAAAACGCGCTCGAGCGCCTGCCCGACAACACCGACCTGTTGTACGACTACGCCATGCTCGCAGAGAAGAACCGCAAGTGGCCGATCATGGAGCGTGCGCTACGCAAAATCATCGAGCTCGAACCCGAGCACCACCATGCCTACAATGCGCTCGGTTACTCATTCGCGGACCGTAACCTGCGCCTGAATGAGGCACGCAAGCTCATCGCCCGCGCGCTGGAACTGGCGCCGGACGACGCCTTCATCATGGACAGCATGGGCTGGGTCGAGTACCGCCTCGGACGGCTGGATGAAGCGGAAAAGCTCTTGCGGCGCGCCTATCAGATCCGCCCCGACGTCGAAATCGCCACGCATCTTGGTGAGGTGCTGTGGGTGCGCGGCCAACGCGCGGCCGCGGAAAAGATTTGGGGCGAAGCAAAAGCCAAGGAGCCGCAGAACGATACATTGAACAGCACTCTGGCGCGCCTGAACGTCGCGCTGTAAGTCGCATCGCTCCACTCGTTCCTGCACCGTTTATGCCTGCTTTCCTGATTCGTCTTCTACCGCGGCACCGCCCGATCGCGGTGCTGGCGATAGCGCTGCCGCTATTGCTGAGCGGATGTGCCGCACTCCAACCCGAACCAGCTCCTCAGGTCAGTGCGTCCCAACGTCACTATCACAACGACATCCAGCTCGGAGGTCGGCTGTCGGTGCGTTACGAAGTGCCTAGCGGCGAAGAAGGCGTACATGGCAGCTTCGAATGGCTGCAGGCGAACGATCGCACTACGCTCACGCTGTTCTCGCCCTTGGGCCAAGCCATTGCGCGTATCGTCGCCACGCCGCACGGCGCCACCCTGACCCAGGCCGGTAAGGCGCCCATTGCGGCGGATGATGTCGACAGCCTCACCACACAGACTCTGGGCTGGCCCTTGCCGGTCAGCGGATTGCGTGACTGGCTGCAGGGATTTGCGGTCGATACCGACGGCCAGCGCTTCATTGCTACACCTGACAACAACGCGGCCACCACTCCCGAAGGCTGGCACATCAGTTATCCGGCCTGGACCGGCGAAGGATCGACCGGAGCACGGCCACGCCGCGTGGATCTGGTTCGACAGACCGAACAAGCAGGAAAGGTAGCCCTGCGCATCGTGATCGACACATGGCAGGCACCCTGAATAACTGCCTGGCGCCGGCCAAGCTGAATCTCTTCCTGCATGTCGTCGGGCGCCGGGCCGATGGCTACCACGAGTTGCAATCGGTCTTCCAGTTGCTCGACCGCGGCGATCTGCTCGACTTCGCAGTACGCGCCGACGGCATCATCCAGCGCCAAACAGCGCTGCCGGGAGTGAGCGAGGATGCGGACCTGGTGGTGCGCGCCGCCCGGCTCTTGCAGGAACATACCGCCTGCCGGCTCGGTGCCGACCTTTCCGTTCGCAAGCTCCTGCCCATGGGAGGCGGCCTGGGCGGCGGTTCCTCGGACGCCGCTACCACGCTGCTCGCCCTGAACCATCTATGGGGCACGAAACTCCCGCGCGAAGACCTGATGCGACTCGGAGTGCGGTTGGGAGCCGACGTCCCCTTCTTCCTGTTTGGCAGGAATGCTTTTGCCGAAGGCATCGGGGAAGCCCTAACCGAGGTGGCGACGCCGTCATGTTGGTATGTAGTGCTGGAGCCGGGCGTGCAAGTGCCGACTGCGCAGATATTTTCCGATCCGCATTTGACAAGGAATACGAAAGTCGTCAGAATGACGGACTTTTCTGAGGCCCTGCTTGATTGCAAGCGCGGTTACGGAAAAAATGATCTGCAAGCAGTAGCCACCCGGCTTTTTGCCCCGATCACCGACGCGCTGACATGGCTCGCGCAATTCGGCGAGGCACGAATGACCGGTTCCGGCGCCTGCGTCTTCTGCGCTTTCGAGCGCGAAGATGAAGCCGATGCGGTGCTGCAAGCAAGCACGCAATCCGGAAAGGCGCAGTGGAAAGTGTGGAAGACCAGAGCGATCGAGCGCCACCCGCTCTCGCATCTGCTGCAGTCATAGTGAAAGGATTTGTTTGACGTTGCTGAGAAATATTGAAGCAACGGCAGGCATCAAGGTTGTGTAGGGGAGTCGCCAAGCTGGTTAAGGCACCGGATTTTGATTCCGGCATGCGAAGGTTCGAATCCTTCCTCCCCTGCCATACAATTCAGAGCAAAAACCGCTAAGCCGCCAACGCGAGACGAAAGCCCACCAGGGCATCCAGTCAAGTCTTGGCGGCTTTCCTTATCACCGTTCGCATTCCAGGGTGTCCCATGGCGCTTGAAAACCTGATGGTCTTTACCGGCAACGCAAATCCGGAGCTGGCCGCCGGGGTCGCGAAGCAGTTGGGCATCCCGCTCGGCAAAGCTGTCGTCTCAAAGTTTTCCGACGGCGAGGTAATGGTCGAGATCAACGAGAACGTGCGCGGCAAGGATGTGTTCGTCCTGCAATCGACCTGCGCGCCGACCAACGACCACCTGATGGAAATCATGCTGATGGTCGACGCCTTGAAGCGCGCATCGGCCGGCCGCATCACCGCTGCCATCCCCTATTTCGGCTATGCGCGCCAGGACCGGCGCCCGCGCTCGGCGCGCGTTGCCATCTCGGCCAAGGTCGTGGCCAACATGCTGCAGCAGGCCGGTGTCGGACGCGTACTGATCATGGACTTGCACGCCGACCAGATCCAGGGCTTCTTCGACATCCCCGTCGATAACATCTATGCCTCGCCGATCCTGCTGTCGGACCTGATCAAAAAGAATTATGACGACCTGCTGGTGGTGTCGCCGGACGTTGGCGGCGTGGTGCGCGCCCGCGCACTGGCCAAGCGCCTGAATTGCGACCTGGCGATCATCGACAAGCGCCGCCCGAAGGCAAACGTGTCCGAAGTCATGCACATCATCGGCGAGGTCGAAGGGCGTAACTGCGTGATCATGGATGACATGGTCGACACCGCCGGCACGCTGTGCAAGGCTGCCGAAGTGCTGAAAGAGCGCGGCGCCAAGAAAGTCGTCGCCTACTGCACCCACCCGGTGCTGTCGGGTCCGGCCATCGACCGTATCCAGAATTCGCCGCTCGACGAGCTGGTCGTCACCGACACCATCCCGCT
>DATBUE010000174.1:0-3811 GCA_036516375.1 Noviherbaspirillum sp.
AAATCCTGCGCTCGTCGCTGGCGGCGGTCATCCTGCGCATGAAATCGCTGCGCCTGGCCGACGTCGAGACCTTTCCTTTCATTGAGCCGCCGCTCGGACGTGCAATCGCCGATGGCTACCAGTTGCTGCAGGAACTGGGCGCGGTCGATGACGACAATCGCCTGACCCCGCTCGGCAAGCAGCTCGCCCGCCTGCCGCTCGATCCGCGCGTGGGACGCATGATTCTTGCCGCGCGCGACAATCACGCGTTGTCCGAAGTGCTGGTGATCGCCGCCGCCTTGTCGGTACAGGACCCGCGCGACCGGCCGCTGGAAGCGCAGGACGCGGCCGATCAGGCGCACAAAAAATTCGCCGACGACAAATCCGAATTTCTGTCCTTCCTGAAAATCTGGAAGTGGTTCGAGGAAGCGGTCGAGCACAAGAAGACCAACCGTCAGCTGGCCGACAACTGCCGCGCCAATTTCCTGTCGCAACTGCGCCTGCGCGAGTGGCGCGACGTGCATTCGCAACTACTGACCCTGGTGCGCGAGCAGGGCTGGCGCCTGAACCAGGTGCCGGCGACCTACGAGCAGTTGCACACCGCCTTGCTGACCGGTTTGCTCGGCAACCTCGGCTTCAAGCAGGAAGACGATGCGCAATACCTCGGCGCGCGCGGCATCAAGTTCCATATCTGGCCCGGCTCCAGCCTCGCGAAGAAGGCCGGACGATGGATCATGGCAGCGGAGCTGGTCGATACCACGCGCCTGTACGCGCGTTGTGTGGCCCAGATCCAGCCCGAATGGCTGGAGCGCATCGGCGGGCATCTGCTGAAGAAATCCTGGGGCGATCCGCGCTGGGAGAAGCGTGCCGCGCAAGTGGTTGCCTCCGAGCGCGCCACGCTCTACGGCCTGGTGGTGTACAGCCAGCGCCGCGTGAATTTCGGTGCGATCAATCCGAAGGAAGCGCGCGAAATCTTCATCCGCGAAGCGCTGGTCGAGGGCGAGTTCGACACGCGCGCGCCTTTCCTCGCGCACAACCGCAAGCTGGTGCGCGAGATCGAGAACCTGGAACACAAGTCGCGCCGACTCGATGTGCTGGTCGACGAGGAACTGATTGCGGCCTTCTACGACGAACTGATTCCGCAGGACATACATGACGGCGCCTCGTTCGAAAAGTGGCTGAAGGACGCCACCGCGCAGAATCCGAAACTGCTGCACCTGAACCGCGATGACCTGATGCGGCACGAAGCCGCAGGCGTCACCACCGACCTGTTCCCGAAGACGATGACGGTGGCTGGCGTAGCGATGGCGCTGACGTATCACTTCGAGCCGGGTAGCCCGCGTGATGGCGTCACCATGGCGATCCCGCTGTACGCGCTGAACCAGGTGTCGGCCGAGCGCTGCGAATGGCTGGTGCCGGGCATGCTGAAGGAAAAGGTGCACCTGCTGCTCAAGTCCCTGCCGCAAAAACTGCGCCGCCATTGCGTACCGTTGCCGGATTACGCGGCGGGCTTCGTTGAGCGAGCGGAATTTGGCAAGGGCGCGCTGATCGATGCGGTGATCGCTGACATGCGCACGCAAACCGGGTTGATCCCGAAGACTACCGACTTCAAGGTGGAAACGCTGCCGGTTCACCTGTTCATGAATTTCAAGGTAATCGACGAGCACGGGCGGCAACTGGAGATGGGGCGCAGCCTTGCCGGCTTGCAGGCGCAGTTCGGTGGGCAGGCGCGCGAGAGTTTCCAGCGTCTGGCCGAAGCCGCGCCGCTGGTTGAGCCCTCGCAAAGTGGCAATGCTCGCGATGAACAGGTGCGAGTGGGCCAGCAGAGTGACAAGCAGGGTGGCAAGCAGGCCGTGCCCGTCCAGCAGCAAAACCTCACAACCTGGTCATTCGGGGAATTGCCCGAGCTGCTGGAAATCCAGCAGGGCAAGCAAACGCTGATCGGCTTTCCGGCCTTGGTCGACAAGGGCGCGCATTGCGACCTTGAAGTGTTCGACGACCCGGCCGAGGCTGCACGCGCGCACCGTCTCGGCTTGCGTCGTCTGTTCGCGCTCAACCTGAAGGAACAACTGAAATTCCTCGAAAAGAACGTGCCGGGCCTGCAGCAAATGGGCATGCAGTTCATGACGCTGGGCACGCAGGAAGAATTACGCACGCAGATCATCGATGCAGGGCTGGAGCGCGCCTGCATGCAGGATCCGTTACCCACCAACGCGGAGGAATTCAATCGCCGTCGCGACGAAGGCAAGGCGCGTTTGAACCTGCTGGTCAATGAACTTGCGCGCCTGGCCGGACAGATCCTCGCCGAGTATCACGCGCTGCCCAAGAAGCTGCAGGGCGCGAAGGCGCATGCTCAGGCCATGGCGGACATGCAGGCGCAATTGCAGGCGCTGATCGGCAAGCGCTTCATTGCCGACAACGACTACGAGCAACTGGTGCACTTCCCCCGCTATTTGAAGGCGATGACGGTGCGACTCGACAAATTGCGCGCGGACCCTGCGCGCGATGCGCGCTTGATGAGCGAGTGGATGCAGGTGGCGCAGCCCTGGCAGCGCGCGCAGAAGGACAGGCAGAAGAATGCCGACCCGCGCATGCGCGAGTTCCGCTGGCTACTGGAAGAATTGCGCGTGTCGTTGTTTGCGCAGGAGTTGCGCACGCCGATGCCGGTGTCGGTCAAGCGGCTGCAGAAGGTGTGGGAATCGATGCAGCGCTGAGGGCAATGCTGGCGCCTCGCTCGTGCAATGAGAACAGGCCGGCTAAGTAGTCATCGAAAAGCAATTGTGTAGTGGGTGCCGAATCCGCGCATCAGGTCCTCGACTTCCTCTTGCAACGCTGTGCCGGACAAAGTGAGGAAGCGACGCCAGAAATACTTGGCCTGCTTCCACAGGATTTCGATCGCATTCAGTTCCGGGCTATACGGCGGCAAGTAAAGCAAATGCAACCCTTGCTGCTCCCACTGGGCTTGCCGCTCCCGCATGGGAGCGCCATGATGAATACCGGCGTTGTCGAGCACGACGACCGTTTTTTGCGTGAGGCCGTTGGCCAGTCGGTCAAAGAAAGCGATGACGTCGGCGCGCGCGACCGGATGCGTTACCGTTTCCCAGATCAAGCGGGCGCCCTTTTGCAAACAGCCCAGCACGTTGACGCGCTGCTTGTGCGCGTCCGGACAACAGGAACGGGTTTGCCCCCGCACGCTCCATCCCGACTGCACGGGGGGAATGGGGCTGAATCCAGCCTCGTCGAAAAAGCACAGCGCCAGCGTTCCTGCCTGCGCCTGTTCTCTCAGCGTGGCGAGTTGCTGGCTGAAGCGCGCCACCTGGGCGGCATCGCGCTTTTTTTTCAAACTGGTCCGATAGCGTTTGTAGCTGAAGCCCATCTCCTTGAGCCAACGCTGGACTGTGCCTGGTTCCACCAGCAACGGCATCCGCCGCTCTTCCATGCACTGCATGATGTGCCGCACCGTCCCACCTTCGGCCAGTGCGACTTGCCGCAACCGTTCGGCTACCACCGCGGACAATTTGCGGGGGCGTCCGGCCGGCTTCTCCACATGCAATCCCACCAATCCCGCGCGTTGCCAGCAGCCCATCCAGCCACGCACGCTGTTCAAATGCACGCCGAACTCCTTGGCCACTTGCGTCTGCGTGACACCTTGGGCCAGCCGCACCAAGGCCTGCGCACGGCGGCGCACACGCGCATGCCGATACCACATCCCCATCTCGAACAACGTCCGCCTTTCCTCTTCTTCCAGATAGAACCGTTTCATCTCTGCAAACCCTCTCGGCAACTTAACCACCTGCAGAGCTTCGACAGTTCTTTTTGCGGGATTACTTAG
>DATBUE010000175.1:0-3349 GCA_036516375.1 Noviherbaspirillum sp.
CCATCGGGGCCGCTGAACACCGTGAAGATGGTGCCGCGGTCTTCCACCGGTGCCAGCTCGCGTTTGATGTCGCCGAGCAACCAGACCAGACCGCCGATGACGACGACATACACCGCAATCACCACCCAGCGTTGCGCGAGCGTGAAAGCGAGTGCGCGACGGTAGCCGTTTGCAATCGCGAGCAGCATGCCTTCGATGGCGCGGTACATCACGCCGTGCCTTTCCTGATGCTTGAGCAGCTTCGCGCACATCATCGGCGACAGCGTCAACGCAACGAAGCCCGATACCAGCACGGCGCCGGCCAGCGTCAGTGCGAATTCGATGAACAGGCGGCCGGTGCGACCGGGCGTGAAAACTACCGGCGCATAGACGGCTGCCAGCGTGAGCGTCATGGCGACGACTGCAAAGCCGATTTCGCGCGCGCCCTTGATTGCCGCATCGAAGGGCTGCATGCCTTCTTCGACGTGACGGTAGATGTTCTCCAGCACCACGATCGCATCGTCGACGACGAGACCGATCGCCAGCACCAGCGCCAGCAGTGTCAGGGTATTGACGCTGAAGCCGGCGATGTACATCACGGCAAACGCGCCGATCAATGCAACCGGAATTGTCACCAGCGGAATCAGCGAGGCGCGCAGCGAGCGCAGGAACACGAAGATCACCAGGGCGACCAGCACGATGGCCTCACCGATGGTCTTGTAGACGGATTCGATGGAACGCTCGATGAAAACCGTGTTGTCGACCGAGACGGCGATGGTCACGCCTTGCGCCGCCAGCTCTTCGTTCAGGCGCGGAACTTCCGCCTTCACATAGCGCGCCAGATCCAGCGGATTGGCCGTGGCCTGGCGGATGATGCCCAACGAGACTGCATTCTTGCCATTGAAGCGCACCGAGTTGCGTTCGGCGGCTGCACCGATCTCGACACGCGCAACATCGCGCAGGCGCACTGCGTAACCATTGACGTTGCGCACGACCACGGCGCCGAACTGCTCGGGCGTGGCGAGATCGGTCTGCGAGACCACCGAAAATTCGCGCTGGGCCGATTCGATGCGCCCTGCCGGCACTTCGACGTTCTGGCGCCGCAGTGCATCCTCAACATCGGCTGGGGTCAGGCTGTAGGAAGCCAGCCGGTCACGGTCGAGCCAGATGCGCATCGCATACTGGCGCTCGCCGCCGACACGCACGTCGGCCGCTCCAGGCAGCAATTGGAGGCGCGGCTTGACGACGCGGTTGGCGATGTCAGTCAGGTCGAGCTGGCTCATGCTCTCGCTGGAAAACGAGAGCCAGATGATCGGACTGGCATCCGCCTCGACCTTGGCGATCACGGGTTCGTCGATGGTCTGCGGCAGCTTGGAACGCGCACGCGAGACGCGATCGCGCACATCGCTGGCGCCCACATCCGGATCCTTCTCCAATCGGAAGCGGATCGTGATCTGGCTCTGCTCGGCGCGCGAGATCGACGTCAGGATGTCGATGCCATCGATGCCGGACAGCGAATCTTCCAGTGGCTTGGTGACTTGCGATTCGACGATCTCGGCACTCGCGCCTGGGTATTGCGTGGTGACGTTGATCACCGGTTCGTCGATCTTCGGGTATTCGCGTACTGACAGGCGCTGGTAAGACACCAGGCCGATCAGCACGATGATCAGTGACATCACGGTCGCAAAGACCGGACGCCGGATGCAGATATCGGAAAGAACCATGGCAGCCTCGTCTAGCCGCGCTCGGCGCCGGCGGGAACGCTGGCAGCACGCGAAAGCGGCGCAGCACCTGCCACGCGTACTGGCGTGCCGTCGCGCGAGAGACGAATCTGGCCTGCGGTGACGACGATCTCGCCATCCTCCAAGCCTTCGATCACTTCAACCTGGGCATCGCGTCGCAGGCCTGTCTTCACTTCGGCCAGTACCGCCTTGCCATCGACCACCTTCCACACGCCGAGCCGCTCGCCCTGCGGGACGATGGCTTCTTCGGGTACCACAAGGGCCTCGGCACGATCGGCCAGGATCAGGCGCACGCGCGCGAACATGCCGGGCTTCAGGCGCTCGTCGGGATTCTCCACCTTGGCGCGCAGCAGCGCCGAACGGCCATTGCTGTCAATGGAGGGATCGACGGCATCGACCTTGGCCTTGAAGACTTGCCCCGGCAAGGCATCGACCATCACTTCGATCGCCTGGCCGCGCCGTGCGAGATCGACGTAGCGTTCGGGCACACGGAAGTCGACCTTGACGCTGGAGATATCCTCCAGGTTGATCAGGTCGGCGCCGTCCTTCACATAGTCACCGGTGCTTACGGTACGGATACCCACCACGCCGGCAAATGGCGCCCGGATTTGCAACTTGGACAGGCGCGCCTTCGCCAGCGCGAGCCGGGCTTCGAGCACCTGGACATTCGCCTTCGATTCGTCGCGCGCGCGCTCGGAAATGAAGTTCTGGCGTGCAAGATCAGCATTGCGCTGGAAATTCGCGCGCGCGATGTCGAGCTCGGCCTGGGCCTGGCGCACTTCGGCTTCGTTGACGCTGGCGTCAAAGGCCACCAGCAACTGGCCCTTCTCGACCTTCTGGCCGTCGCGGAAATTGAGCGCGGTGATGCGGCCCGACACTTCCGGCCGGATCACGACCGATTCGTTCGAACGCAGCGTGCCGACTGCTTGCACTTCATCCACCATGCGCACCTTGCGCACTGCCGTCACTTCGACAGCCACCGCCTTCGGTGCCGCAGGCTTACCCGCGGATGGAGCCATGGCAGCACGCTCTGACTTTGCCGTGATCGCCTCCTGAGCCGGTGCCGACTGGTGCTGCGCGTGCCAGGCGAAATAACCGAGTCCGGCGAGTCCGATCGCGGCAACGAGCGGATACAAGGCTTTACGTGCGTTCATGGAGAAATATGACCGTGGGGCAACAAAAACGACGCCCGACTGTAGCACAAGGATCAGGCACGCGAGACCGAGGTTACACCGAGGTTGGCGAGCTGGTCGGCGCGCTCATTGCCGTCATGTCCGGCATGCCCCTTCACCCAGCGCCACTGCACCTTGTGCTGGGCCTGCGCAGCGTCCAGTGCCTGCCACAGATCAGCATTCTTGACGGGCTCCTTGGCCGCGGTTTTCCAGCCGCGCGCCTTCCAGCCATGGATCCATTCGCTGATGCCCTTCTGCACATACTGGCTGTCGGTATGCACGATGACTTCGCATGGGCGCTTCAGCACGCCAAGAGCCTCGATGACGGCGCGCAATTCCATTCGGTTGTTGGTGGTGTTCGGCTCGCCGCCGAACATTTCCTTGGCATGGCCGCCAGCAATCAACAAGGCGCCCCATCCGCCGGGGCCGGGATTTCCCTTGCACGCCCCGTCGGTG
>DATBUE010000176.1:0-2364 GCA_036516375.1 Noviherbaspirillum sp.
ACAATGAATTTGTTCGTGACGCGCTTTTGGGCGCCCCGCAGGATTACCGTGCAATAATCTTTGCCCTCCAGCCGCCCTATTCTTCGCCATGAGCGTCTACAAAATCGAAGCCGGCACCGGTCAACACATCGGCGACCGCAGCGAACAGCAGGACCGGGTCGCCTTATACACTGCTCCGAAAGCACCGGGCTACGTGATGGCAGTGCTTGCGGATGGCATGGGCGGCTTGAGCGGGGGTGCAATGGCAGCCGAACAAGTCCTGCGTACGGCAAAGCAAGCCTTCGAATTGTTTTCACCGCTTACGGAAAAGGTTCCGCAACTGCTGGAATCCATCGCGCGCGATGCGCATACGCTGATCAAGCTCGCGGCTTTTTCGTCCGAAAAGAACCCGCATAGCACGATGGTGGTTCTGGTGCTTACGCCGGAACGCGAAGCCTTCTGGGCTCATGTCGGGGATTCCCGGCTCTATCGTTTCGATGGGCCTAACTGTGTCCATCGCACGCGCGACCATTCCTATGTGGATTTGCTCGTACGTCAGGGCAAGCTCGCGGCCCAGGACGCGCCCAGTCATCCAATGTCGAACGTCCTGCTCAGCGCACTTGGCACCCAGGATAGCGAACTAGAGGTTACGCTCGGGCATCACAAGGAACTCAAGGCGGGCGATGCCTTCCTGCTTTGCAGCGACGGCCTGTGGCATTACTTCAACGAAGCCGAACTCGGGGCGGCGCTGGCGATGAACGCCCCCCGCCAGGCTTCCGAAATGCTTCTCGGGAAGGCACGCGAGCGGGCAACCGACGGTAATGGGGATAACTGCTCCCTGGCAATCGTCAAGCTCGCCAAGCCTGAGAGTGCTGCCAAGACCACGGCCGCATCGGGCTTGAAGCGCGCAGTCTGAGCAGCATGCCCCGGTGCGTGCACCGGATTCTCCCTTGTGTTATTTCGCTCCGGCAGCTTCGGCCATCGCGGCGCGCTGCGCCTTTTCCGCCTTTCTACGAGCAACGGCTTCCTGGCGTGCCTTGGCCGCGGCGAGCTTACGCGCATACGCCTGCTCGTTTTCGGCGCGCTCACGTGCCTGAGCCTGCTCCTGCATGGGGGGTGCCTCGGCTTTGCGCGCGCGCGGCTTGCCCTGCGGTTCGACGGGAAGTAAAGGTTTGCGAGACGGCAGCGGCTCAACCCGTGCCGCCTGCTCGGCCTTTTCTTGGGCCTCTGCACGTCGCTGCTGCACGCCGCGCTCGCGCTGTTCAGCACGTTGCTCGCGCTCGAAGCGCTCGGCTTCCAATTCCAGTGCATCAAGCGGTTGCATGGCGTCACGCCGCTGTTGCCTGGCCTCATCAATGCAACGGTTTACAAAGAAGCGTTGATAGCAAGCCTGCTCCTGCTCCGCGTAGCGTGATGTAATCCGGCTGCGCTCGGCCTGGACCAGCGACAGCACCTGCTCGGCCTCCTCCAGCGACGTAACTTTTGTCACCGATGCCGCACGACTGCCTTCGAGGTCTACCGCGTGTGCCATCGCGCTCGCCAGCACGTACAACAGAGCCGCCCACATTCGCTTCATCGCCATCCCCTTCCTCATCCCAATCCGGTAAACGCTTCCCGCCGCTCGGCCTGCATGTATTCGGAAGACTGCATTTCGATAATCCGGGATACGGTCCGATGAAACTCGTTGGACAGCACACCTTCCGTATAGAGCTCGTCCGGCGCCACCTCGGCGGACATCAGAAGCTTGATCTTGTGATCATAGAATACGTCGATCAGCCAGGTGAAGCGGCGTGCTTCCGAAGACATCGAAGCCGACATGCGTGGCACGTCGGACAGGATCACTGTATGAAAGCGGCTGGCAATCTCCAGATAGTCATTCTGTGACCGCGGTCCGCCGCACAATGTGGCGAAATCGAACCAGATGGCTCCGCCTGCACGCCGCAACGCGCGAATCTCGCGCGCTTCGATGTGTACGCGCGGATCTTCCTCGGTTGTCTCGGCGAGCTTGGCGAACGCCTTGCGCAAGGCACGATCCGCTTCCGCGCCCAGCGGCGTGTGATATGCCTCGACCTGCTCCAGCGCTCGCTTGCGGTAGTCGTTTCCCGCGTCGACGTTCAATACATCCATGCGCTCCTTGAGCAAGGCAATCGCGGGCAGGATGCGGTCTCGATGCAAGCCGTCAGGGTACAGCGCACCGGGCTCGTAGTTCGAGGTCATCACGAATGACACGCCGTTATCGAACAAAGCCTTCAGCAGGTTGTAGAGAATCATCGCATCGGCGATGTCGGATACATGGAATTCGTCGAAACAGATGAGCCGGTGCTTGCGCGCGATGCGCCGCGCCACCTCATCCAACGGATCGGCCATGCCCTTCAACTCATCGAG
>DATBUE010000177.1:0-3576 GCA_036516375.1 Noviherbaspirillum sp.
AGATAGACGCCCTCCATTTCCCGGGCGACGCGCTCGCACTCGATCCGAATCAGCGGATGCAAAATCGCTTCCAGGCGTGTTCGTGCTGCCGGCTCGGCGAACACGTACTCGCGCATTTTGGCGCGATCCAGTGCATTGTCCGTTGTAAGGAAAGCCGGGCCGAATTCAGCACGAACGGCAGGGATGGCCGCACCGCCTGGCGCAGTGAGGCAGTGGGCGAGGATGTCCGTGTCGATGACGGCCACATCCCTTGCTGCAAACAGTTCGGCCACCGTCGATTTGCCGCTGCCAATGCCGCCAGTGAGGCCGACCGAAAAACGGCGGGCGCTGTTCATGGGAACATCAAGCCCAGGTAGCGTGCGACCAGTTGGTCGCCCCACAGCAAGGCGATGAAACCTGCTGCAGCCAGATAGGGGCCGAAGGGGATCGGGTTGTTGCGCCCATGGCGGGCAAACAGGATCAGGGCAACGCCGACCACGGCGCCGACCAGCGAAGAGAGTAGGATGATCAGGGGAAGCATCTTCCAACCCATCCACGCGCCCAGGGCGGCCAGTAGCTTGAAATCGCCATAGCCCATGCCCTCCTTGCCGGTGGCGAGCTTGAATATCCAGTACACGGTCCATAGCGAGAGATACCCAGCGGCGGCGCCGATGACGGCTTCGTGCAGAGGAACGAAAGCGCCATTCAAATTGACCAGCAAACCGAGCCACAGCAGCGGCAGAGTCAGGTCGTCAGGGAGCAGCTTGGTATCGGCATCGATGAAGGTCATCGCGATCAGCAACCAGGTCAATACGACTGCACTCAGGCCGGCAAGACCACTGCCTAGCTGCCATACGACGAGTGCAGAAAGCGCGCCGGTGATTGCTTCGACGATTGGATAACGTACGGAGATCGGCGTCTTGCAGGAAGAGCATTTCCCGCCGAGCACCAGGTAGCTGACGATCGGAATGTTCTCGGCCGCGCTAATGCGATGGCCGCATTCCGGGCAGGCTGAACCCGGCACCATCAGGTTGTAGCGGTCTGTATGCGGCAAGGGCTTGCCGCTTTCGTGGGCGACGTAGTTGTCGCTTTCGCGCTGCATCATCCTGGGCAGGCGGTGAATCACGACGTTCAGGAAGCTGCCAACCAGCAGGCCGAAAATTGCCGCGAAAACGGCCGGCAGGACGCTCGCAGGCGGGGCATCCAGTAGCAGCTCTTGGAACATGAAATACCTGGAAGAGTAGGGCTGGGCGGACTGCCAGCGTGCCGGGCATGATAGCGGTCAAGTACTGGCAGGTAAACATGCGATCGCACCGCCGCCATCAAGCATCTGCTTGCCCATAGGTCGATCTACTCTGGATGCAAAAAGGGCAGGAATCTTCCTGCCCTGGAGGTGAGTCAGCCCAATATGGCGAGGCTTTCTTAAACCACGGCACCCAGCTTGAAGATCGGCAGGTACATCGCGACCACGAGGCCGCCGATCAATACCCCGAGGATTGCCATGATCAGAGGTTCCATCAGGCTTGATAGCGAAGCGACGGCATCGTCGACCTCGGCTTCATAGAAGTCCGCAACCTTGCCCAGCATCTGGTCCAGCGCACCGGATTCCTCGCCAATGGCGACCATCTGCGTGACCATGCTCGGAAATACGTCGACGTTCTGCATTGCGGCTGTCAGGCTGGTGCCGGTGCTGACTTCGGTCTGGATGCGCTTGGTCGCGTCCACGTAAACCGCATTGCCCGAGGCGCCACCCACGGAATCCAGGGCTTCAACCAGGGGTACGCCGGCGGCAAACATTGTGGCCAGCGTACGCGTCCAGCGCGCGATTGTCGCCTTGCGCACGACTTCTCCGAAGATGGGAGCCTTGAGCAGGAAACGATCCATGGCGCGTTGCATCTTTACCGATCGGCGCCAACTCTGGAAGAACAGATAGAGCCCGGCAAACAGGCCGCCGAAGATGAGGTACCAGTAGGCGACGAAGAAGTCGGAAATTGCCATCACCATCAAGGTCGGTGCGGGAAGGTCTGCACCGAAGCTGGTGAACACCTCCTTGAACGCCGGCACCACCCAGATCATGATCACTGAGGTCACGACGAAGGCCACCACGAGAATCGAGATCGGGTAGAACAGCGCGGACTTGATCTTGCCCTTGATTGCCTGCGTCTTCTCCTTGTAGACGGCAAGGCGGGTCAGCAGGTCTTCCAGGATGCCGGCCTGTTCGCCGGCGGCCACCAGATTGCAGAACAGGGCATCGAAGTAGAGCGGGTACTTGCGAAAGGCTTGATTGAGGCTGCTGCCGGTTTCGATGTCGGCGCGCAGATCCTGCACCAGCTTGGACACCGATGGATTTGCATGGCCGCGCGCGACGATGTCAAAGGACTGCAGCAAGGGCACGCCGGCTTTCATCATCGTTGCCAGTTGGCGCGTAAACAGCGTGATGTCTTTGTCGGTGATTTTCTTGCCGGTCCTGAAGGCCTTCTTCTTGACCTTGGTGACCATGATTCCCTGCTTGCGCAGGGTTACGTTGACGACGGTTTCGCTTCCGGCGCGCAGTTCGCCCTTGACGATCTTGCCGCTCTTGTCCTTGCCTTCCCAGGCGAAGACGACTTCCTTGGCTTTGCCGGCGGCAGTTGCCATGCTTTCTCCCTACCTATACGTTGGTGCAGCTCAGCACTTCTTCGAGGCTGGTCAAGCCTTGCTTGACCTTTTGCAGTCCCGACTCGCGCAGGGTACGCACACCATCTCGCCGTGCTTGCGCTTCGATGTCCAGGGCGGTGCCGTGCGCAAGAATCAGTCGCTCGATCTCTTCCGTGATCGGCATGATCTGATAGATGCCGACCCGTCCCTTGTAGCCGGAACCATTGCAGCGCTCGCATCCTACTGCCTTGTAAGGCAGCCAGGTGCCGTCGATCTCTTCTTCCTTGAATCCCGCTTCAATCAGGGCCTCGTCCGGAATCGAGATGGTCTGCTTGCAACTGCACAGGCGGCGGGCCAGACGCTGTGCGGTGATCATGATCACCGATGAGGCGATGTTGAAGGGCGCTACTCCCATGTTCATCAAACGCGTCAACGTCGAAGGCGCGTCATTCGTATGCAGGGTGGAGAACACCATGTGGCCCGTCTGCGCTGCCTTGATTGCGATATCGGCCGTTTCCAGATCCCGGATTTCGCCGACCATGATTACGTCGGGATCCTGTCGCAGGAAGGCCTTCAGTGCCGCGGCAAAGGTCAGCCCGGCCTTGTCGTTGACGTTGACCTGGTTGACGCCTGGAAGGTTGATTTCAGCCGGATCCTCGGCTGTCGAGATGTTGATACCCGGCTTGTTCAGGATGTTCAGGCAGGTGTACAGCGACACGGTCTTGCCGGAGCCGGTGGGGCCGGTCACCAGGACCATGCCGTAGGGGCGCTCGATGGCCTTGAGCAGCAGTTCCTTCTGGTCCGGGTCATAGCCCAACGCATCGATACCCATCTGCGCCTGGCTGCCGTCAAGGATACGCATGACGATCTTTTCGCCGAACAGCGTGGGCAGGGTGCTGACGCGAAAGTCGATCGATTTGTTCTTCGACACGACCAGCTTCATCCGTCCATCCTGGGGCA
>DATBUE010000178.1:0-5925 GCA_036516375.1 Noviherbaspirillum sp.
GCCCTGACTGGCTCAGTCGAGGCCGAGGCGGATTGCCTGCGGGACAAGGCGCGGCGACGCGACATGGCGGGTGCCATGGCAAGGAGCCGCAACGCCGTACCGTGGGCAAGCCGTCCGGCATCGGCGAGCTGGTCAGGGCGAGTCTGCTCTAAAGTACCCCCGCAAAACAAATTGTGGATGTCTGCGGCTTTGGCCGGCGCGCTGCTGCGTTGCCCGTCTCTTGCAGTGCTCGCAGTGCGGCGAGCCGGGCGCCTTGCATCGCATCCGCCCAAAGCCCCATCCATTTCACAATTTATTTTCCACGGGTACTTAATTACTTGCTCAGCGTCTGCATCGCCCGCTCCAGGCCATCCAGCGTGAACGGGAACATGCGCTCATTCATCAACTGGCGGATCATGGCCACCGATTGACGGTACTGCCACAGTCCTTCCGGTTCCGGATTGAGCCATACGAACTTGGGAAAGGTGGTCGTGAAACGTTGCAGCCAGACCGCGCCAGCCTCGTCGTTGCTGTACTCGACCGAGCCGCCCGGCTGCAGGATTTCGTAGGGACTCATCGTCGCGTCGCCGACGAAGATCAGCTTGGTGTCAGCGGGATACTTGCGCAGCACATCCCAGGTCGGGAATTTCTCCGCATGGCGGCGCCGGTTGTTCTTCCACAGGTAGTCGTAGACGCAGTTGTGGAAGTAATAGAACTCCATGTTCTTGAACTCGGTCTTGGCGGCCGAGAACAGTTCTTCGGTGCGCGCGATGTGGTCATCCATCGTGCCGCCTACGTCCAGCAGCATCAGCACCTTGATGTTGTTCCTGCGTTCCGGTCGCATGCGGATGTCGAGCCAGCCCGCGTTGCTGGCCGTGGCGCGGATGGTGTCGTCCAGCGCCAGTTCTTCGTGCGCGCCTTCGCGTGCGAAGCGGCGCAAGCGACGCAACGCGACCTTGATGTTGCGCGTGCCCAGTTCGCGCTCGCTGTCGTAGTCGCGATAGGCGCGCGCTTCCCACACCTTCACTGCTGAGCGATTCTTGCTCTTGCCGCCGATGCGGATGCCTTCCGGGTTGTAGCCGCCATGGCCGAAAGGGGAGGTGCCGCCGGTGCCTATCCACTTGCCGCCGCCCGCGTGTCGCTCCTTCTGCTCGGCCAGCAATTCCTTGAGGCGGTCCATCAGCTTGTCGTAGCCGAATTTTTCGATCGCCGCCTTCTGCTCGGGCGTCAGCTCACGCTCCATGCGCTTCTGCAGCCACTCCAGCGGGATCTCCGGCATCTTGTCGAACAGGGTATCGATGCCGCGAAAGTACAGGCCGAAAGCCTGGTCGAACTTGTCGTAGTGGGCTTCGTCCTTGACCAGCGTCGTGCGCGCCAGGTAGTAAAAATCGTCGAGCGAGGGTGCGATCACGCTCTTTTGCAGCGCCTCCAGCAGGATCAGGAATTCCTTGATCGAGACCGGAATCTTTGCGCTGCGCAGCGTGAAAAAGAAGTCAATCAGCACGGCGTGTCCGGTCGCGCAGGCTGCGTTGCGCGAGCTTGTCTTCGAGATGGGCCTGCACCTCCGGCCATTCGCCGGCGGTGATGCTGTATATGACGGTGTCGCGCACGGTGCCGTCGCGGCGCAGTGCGTGATGGCGCAGCACGCCGTCGCGTTTTGCACCCAGCCGCTCGATGGCGCGCTGGGAAGCGAGGTTGAAGTTGTCGGTGCGAAAGCCCACGACCTTACAGCCCAGCGTGGCGAAGGCATGGCGCAGCAGCATCAGCTTGCAAGTCGTGTTCACATGCGTGCGCTGCCAAGCCTGTGCATACCAGGTGTAGCCAATCTCGACGCGATCGATGTCGCGCACGATGTCGTGAAAGCTGGTGCTGCCGATGACCTTGCCACCGGAGAGTTCGCGCACGACGAAGGGAATGCGCGTGCCCGCTTCCTGCATGGCCAACGCCGTGTTCACATAAGCTGCGGCTTCGTCCGGCTTGGGCACGGAGGTCACGCGGATATTCCACAACGCTCCATCGGCTGCGGCCAAGGCGAGGTTGGCGGCGTGGCCGCGCGTCATCGGCTCCAGCCGGACGCCGTTCAGTTCGAGGGTGACAGGTTCGATAGCAATCATTGGCGGTTCAGCGATTGGTACGGGACATGAACATCAAACGGTCCAGCAGGTGCACGTCCTGCTCGTTCTTCAACAGCGCGCCATGCAGCGGCGGCAGGACTGCTTTGGCATCCTGGCTGCGCAAGGCCTCGGCCGGAATGTCTTCGGCCAGCAGGAGCTTGAGCCAGTCCAGCAGTTCCGAAGTCGAAGGCTTTTTCTTCAGGCCCGGCACCTCGCGTACTTCATAGAAAGTCTGCAATGCCTGTGCCAGCAGGTTCTTTTTCAACTGGGGAAAATGCACGTCCACGATCTGGCTCATCGTGTCGCGGTCGGGGAAGCGGATGTAGTGGAAGAAGCAGCGGCGCAGGAAGGCGTCCGGCAGCTCCTTTTCATTGTTCGAGGTGATGATCACCAGCGGCCGGTGACGCGCGCGGATGGTCTCGCGCGTCTCGTAGACATGGAACTCCATGCGGTCGAGCTCGCGCAGCAGGTCGTTCGGGAATTCGATGTCGGCCTTGTCGATCTCGTCGATCAGCAGCACGACCTGTTCTTCGGCCGTGAAGGCTTGCCACAGCACGCCCTTGACGATGTAGTTGCGGATGTCCTTGACCCGATCATCACCCAGTTGCGAGTCGCGCAGGCGCGACACCGCATCGTATTCGTACAAGCCTTGCTGGGCCTTGGTGGTGGACTTGATGTGCCACTGCAGCAGCGGCATGCCGAGCGCAGCGGCGACCTCCTCGGCCAGCATGGTCTTGCCGGTGCCCGGTTCACCCTTGATAAGCAGCGGGCGCTGCAGCGTAAGGGCGGCATTGACGGCGAGTTTCAAATCATGGGTGGCGACGTACTGGGCAGAGCCCTCGAAGCGTGGGGTCGATTGCATGGATGCGGATTGGATGGCTGCGATGAGACCCGCACGCCGGGCGCGAACGGGCGTTTCAGTATAAGCGAGAACACTTTCTTCCTCTGGAGGCGGCGCCGGGCCATCCTTGGCCGTATGGCGGTGCTCATGTAGAATTAGGCGCTTTTCGCACAGGCAAGAATTTTTGCAGCCGTCGCCCCTGTGTCAGGCGCAAGAACCTGTCCGCAAATACGCGCACTCCCGGCACTTGCGTCATTGCGAACAGGTTTTTTTTGAATTCGTATCACTGCCCCTAGCTACCATGAAAAAACTCTTTGCGCTTCTCGCGCTGGCCGGCCTCGCCAATGTGGCCGCTGCCCAGCAGACGGAAATCGTCGGCAATCCCCAGGCCGCCGGCAACAAGATTGCGATGTGCATCGGTTGCCACGGCATCGAGGGTTACAAGGCTTCCTTCCCCGAGGTCTATCACGTGCCGATGCTGGGCGGGCAGAACGCCAAGTACATTGCTGCGGCGCTGCAGGCCTACAAGAAGGGCGAGCGCAAGAATCCGAGCATGCGTGGCATCGCCGCCGGCCTGTCGGACCAGGACATCGCCGATATCGCCGCCTACTACTCCCAGCAGAAGAAATAAGGGGACATGATGAACAAGCTCCACCTCGCCGCCGCGCTCGTTGCCTGCGCCACTACGTTTACTGCTGCCGCCGCCGACATCGCCGCCGGCAAGGCCGCCGCCCAGAAGTACAACTGCGCCGCCTGCCACGGCGCCGACTACAACACCCCGACCGATCCGAGCTATCCGAAGCTGGCCGGCCAGCACCGTGATTACCTGGAAGTAGCGATGGTTGCTTATCAGCGCGGTGCCGATGGCGCCAACGGTCGCGGCAATCCGATCATGGGCGCGCAGGTCAAGCCGCTGTCGCGCACGGAGATCCGCAACATCGCCGCCTACCTGAACAGCCTGCCGGGCGATCTGGTACTACGCAAGTAATCCTGCTACGTGAAGCCGCACGGTTTCGCGCCCGCCGAAAAAAGCCATGCAATGCGTGGCTTTTTTTACGGCTAGACGGTGACTCCGCCGCTGCGCTGGGCCCTTGCGAGCTGCATTCCAGCGTCTTCTCGTCCGGATGCGCGTGCTCGCGCCGGCACTCCTCGCAGCAATACACCTGACCCGATGCAACCGTGAAGGCGCAACGGGGCAGGGCGTGCTTGTCTCCCTTCGTCCGGTACGGCATCGGCTTCCCCTTCTGTCGCGTGGTCGTGACTGCCTCCAGGCCTATGCGCCTGCTTGACGCGCCCAGCGCAGGATGTCACCCAGCCCCATCGCGCCCGGCTGGCGTGCCGTTTCCCGGCCATGGCTGAACAGCATCAGCGTCGGGATGCTGCGTATCTGATAGCGCGCACCCAGCGCCTGTTCCTCGTCCGTGTTGACCTTGATGAGCCGAAACTGTGGTTCGAGTGCGGCGGCGGCCTGCTCGAAGGCCGGGGCCATCATCCTGCACGGCCCGCACCATGGCGCCCAGAAATCGACCAGCAGGGGCAGCTCGTTGCGCTGCAGATGGCGTTCGAACGAGGCGGCGTCGAGATTGAGCGGCCGGCCGGTGAAGAGTGGCTGCTTGCAACGGCCGCAATCGGGATGTTCGCCAAGGCGGGTTTCCGGCACGCGATTGGTGCTGTGGCAATGCGGGCAGACGATGTGCATCATTCCTCCTGAAAGCTGACTTCAGCGGGCTCGGTGCCGCTCGCTCATGCCGGGCGCGGGTCGAATTGCAGCTCACGCGCCATCGCTTCATATAGCGCGCGGGCACGGCCATCGCTGGCTGGCGGCAGCACGATATCGGTCACCAGATACAGATCCCCAGGTCTCGCCGCCGGAATGCCGCGGCCTTTCAGGCGCAGCTTGCGCCCGGCCTGGGTGCCGGCCGGAATCCGCACTTCTACCGTACCATCGGGAACCCTGGCTTCGATGCGGGTGCCCAGTGCCGCTTCCCACGGCGCCAGCGGCAGGCGCGCATAGACATCGCGTCCTTCGACCCGGTAACGCGGATGCTCGGCAAAGTGCACTTCCAGATACAGGTCGCCCGCCGGACCACCGCCCGCGCCGGCCTTGCCCTGGCCCGCAAGCCGTATCGACTGTCCTTCGTACACGCCTTTCGGAATCCGCACTTCGAGCGTGCGCTGGGCGAAGACGCTGCGGCCGGCGGCGTCAAGCTGGGGCACGCGCAGTGTAATTTCGCGTTGCGCGCCGCGGTAAGCGTCTTCGATGTCGAGCAATACCTTGGCGTGCTGGTCTTCGCCGCGCATGTGAAAGCCGCGGCCGCGTCGCTTGCCCATGTGCTGGCCGAACAGTTCGGAAAAGAAATCGCTGAAACCGGCCGCGTCGGAGTCGGAAAATCCGGAGCCCGAGTATGTGAAACCGGCGTCCCAGTCCGGCGGCGCGCGGAAGTCCTGGCCTGCATGCGCGCCGCGCCCCAATTGGTCGTAGGCGGCGCGCTTTTCCGGATCGGACAACACGGCAAAGGCTTCGTTGATTTCCTTCATGCGCGCTTCCGCGTTCGACTCGCGCGAGACGTCCGGATGGTACTTGCGTGCCAGACGGCGAAAGGCTTTCTTGATCTCGTCCGCCGTCGCATCCCTGGCTACCTCCAGGGTCTGGTAGTAGTCCTTGAACTCCAAGGCGGTTCTCCTTACCTCGTTTCTTTGTTCCCGATTTTTACTCCGCAAAGATCGGGGCGCGCCCGCGCTACATCAAGAGCGGGGCGGACTATTGAAATTCGGCGCGGTGAAACTATGTTGGTGCCAGAAGCGGGGGCCGGCGTAGCGTTGCGTAGTGCCGGCCCTGAATCGTCGTGCCGGATCGGGAAACCGGTCGGGTGTGTTCATCAGCAAGGAGAGCAACATGATGTTCAGAACTGCGTTTCCAGGCGACCTGTTCGCCGAACTGGACCGCCTGCAGCGCGAGGTGCAGCAGGCATTCGAGGGGCCGAGCATTCG
>DATBUE010000179.1:0-6795 GCA_036516375.1 Noviherbaspirillum sp.
ATCAAATGGCGAACGTGGCAGATGCGTCGACAATCGTCCTCACCGGCCATGCCAGTAGCGCGGCTGCTCTGCCCTGTAGCCGACAAATGCCAGCTCGTCTGCAAAGCGCAGGCTGACCGCTCCCGCTACGTCGGTGCGCAGGCGCTCGATGCCGAGCTCGCCGTAGCGCTGGTAAACCTCTTCCTTCGGATGCCGGTAACGGTTCGCGTGCCCGACCTGGAAGATGGCCAGACGCGGCGCGACCGCCTGCAGGAAGGGGCGTGTCGAGGACGTACCGCTTCCGTGGTGCGGCGCGAGCAGCACGTCCGAACGCAATTGCTCGGCGCCGGCTGCAAGCAAATGTCCTTCCTGTATCGCCTCGATATCGCCGGGCAGCAGGACAGCGTGCTTTTTCGTGGAAACCTTCAGCGTGCAACTGCGCGCGTTCGCTTTCCATTTCTCGCTTTCGTATACCGCCGGTGCCGGATAGAGCATTTCGAAACGCACGCCATCCCACTCCCAGGATTGCCCAGCCTCGCAGCGCCGGTGTTCGCGCGCGCGCAGCACGACCGGGTGTGTCGACGCTAATGACGAGGACACGCGCTCCACTCGCACTCCATCCATCAGCGAGCGCGCTCCGCCCACATGATCGGTGTCGCCATGCGAAATCACGAGGGTGTCGAGCATGTCGATTCCGCGTCCTTTCAGGTAAGGCAGGATCACGCGGCTGCCGCCATCCGACTGCGGCGAATAGGCTGGGCCGGTGTCATACAGCAAGCGGTGACCCGCCGTTTCGAGCAACACGGCACTGCCCTGCCCCACATCGAAGGCGGTCACCCAGAGCTGACCTGGCGCGGGCGCAGCGACGCCGGTCAAGAGCAAGGGCAGCAGCAGGACCAGGCCGAGCGCGCGCAAGGGCCAGCCGCGTGGCGCAAGCAACCAGGCAACGCCGACCAGCGCCGCAATCAAAGCCCACCAAGGCGGAACCGGAGCGCTCCACGTCGCTGCCGGCAACGCGCTCAACCAGCCGAGCATGTGTGCAAGCCACTCGACCAGCGCATGCCCCGCACGCAGCACCCAATCGGCCAGCGGGGACGGCAACATGCTTCCGACGAGCGCAGCCGGCGTGACGAAGAAGCTGATGACGGGAATTGCAACTGCATTGGCAATCGGGCTTACCAGCGAGACCTGGGCAAACAGCAGCAAGGTCAGCGGCACGAGGCCGACCGTGATCGCATATTGCATGTGCGCTGCCGCGTGCAATTGCGCCATCCATCGCTGGCGCCGCGGAAGCTCGGCCAGAGCGATGCCGCGCCCGGTCGTCGTGTACAGGATCAGCGCGACCGCGCTGAACGACAGCCAGAATCCCGGTGCAAGCACGGCCCAGGGATCGAGCAGGACGACCATGCCCAGTGCCGTGCATAGCACGTGCGACACGCGCGTGGCGCGTCCCACCCACATCGCCAGCGCGACCACGACCAGCATGACCAAGGTGCGCTGGGCCGGCACGCCGGAACCCGCAAGCAGAACATAAGTCCAAGCACTCAACGCCCCTGCCAGGGCCGCTGCCTTTTGCGCCGGCAAGCGCAACGGCAACTGCAGGCCGGTAAAGAAGGAGCGCCGCCACAAGGCCAGCACGAGCGCCGCGCACAGCGAAGCGATCATCGTGATGTGCAAACCCGAAATCGAAATCAGGTGTCCCACCCCGGTGCGATTGAACACGTCCCAGTCCGCTTGCTCGATGGCGCGCTGGTCGCCGATCACCAGCGCCACGATCACGCCGGCATAACGATGGTCGGGCAAGGCGCGCTGGATCTTCTCGCGCAACCCGGCACGCAGACGCTCCACTGCATGGCTGAAACCAGGCACGAAGTTATCCAGCCGCCGGTTTGCAGACCCGGAACCGGCGTCGCCGCGCACATGGCCGGTCGCGCGCAGCTTCTGCTCCAGCAGCCAGACTTCGTAGTCGAAGCCGTAGGGATTGGCATTGCCGTGCGGGCGGCGCAGGCGCACAGTGAGCGTCCACCGCTCTCCCGCACGCACATCCGGCACCGATGACAAGTCCTGATCGCGTCCACCCGCATACCAGGACAGGGCAATGCGTTCCGGGAAGCGTGCCGGCCGCGCAGCGCCGTCGACTTGTTCGACCTTGAAATGGAAGCGCGTGCCCTGCTCGAAACGCAACGGCAGGCTGTCGATCACTCCCACCACGGTGAGGTCTTGCCCCTCCAGGGCGCGCGGCAATTCGTTCGCCAGGTAGGTCTGGGCTACGAGTCCCGCCCAGGCCAAGCCGGCCACTGTGCCGGCTGCCGCGAGCAAGGCAAGCCGCAGCCACGCCTTGTGCAGCCAGGTGCTTGCAGCCAGCACAAGCAGCGCAAGGCAAAGCGTGAAGATCAGGAAGGGAACGGTTGGCAGTTCCGCCTGCCGTTGCAATAGCGCCGCGCCGGCGACGAACCCGAGTATCGCCGCGCGCATGGTTCAGGCTTGCAGGTGCGGGACCAGGCGCGGCAGGACTGCCATCGCGTTACGTGCAGTCGCCTGCGCGACCAGCGCTGGAACGACGCCGCGCAGCTCGGCCAGCGTTTCCCCGATACGCGGCAAGTGTTCCGGACTGTTGCGTCCGGGCTTGACCCAGGCCGGCGGAATGTCCGGCGCATCGGTTTCCAGCACCAGCGCCTCCAGCGACAATTCCACGGCCAACCTGCGGATCTGCAGCGCGCGCGGAAACGTCATCGCGCCGCCGAAGCCGAGCTTGAAACCGAGCCGGATGAAATCCTCTGCCTGCTGGAAGCTGCCGTTGAAGGCGTGCGCGATTCCGCCGCAAATTTCGATGCGGCGCAGGTACTTGAGGATGATGTCCTGCGAGCGGCGCACGTGCAGCAACACCGGCAGGCCGAAGTCGCGCGCGATCTTCAGTTGCTCGCTGTAGAAGAATTCCTGCTTCTCGCGCAGCGCGCCCTCGCCCAAGCCGGGCACGAAGAAGTCCAGGCCGATTTCTCCGATCGCGATGAAATTCGGATCGTCCAGCGCCTCGCCCACCCGTTCGCGCAGCAGATCCAGATCGTGCTCTTCGGCCTGTGGCACGAAGATTGGATGAATGCCGAGCGCATAGCTGCAGTTCGCGTTCTCGGCCGCGAGCTTACGGACGGCGTCGAAATTCTGGCTGGCCACGGCCGGAATCACGATCTGCTGCACGCCCTGCTGCAGGGCGGCGCTCGCCACTTCGGCGAATTCGCCGGCGAACTCGCTTGCATCGAGATGGCAATGCGTGTCGACCCACATCGCCCGATTTACTCCGTATACGGATTCAAGCCTTGATCGGTCAACCGCACCACACGATCGCAATGGCGCGCCAGTTCGATGTCGTGGGTGACGATCACGAAGGACGTGCCCAGTGTGCGCGACAACTCCAGCATCAGATCGAAGGTCTTCTGCGCGGTATGGCGGTCCAGGTTGCCGGTCGGCTCATCGGCCAGCACGCAGGCCGGCTGGGTCACCAGAGCGCGCGCCAGCGCCACGCGTTGCCGCTCGCCGCCGGAAAGTTCGCCGGGCACGTGGGTGACGCGCTTTTCCAGGCCGACGCGCGCGAGTATCTTCTTCGCCTCTTCATGCGCGGTGCTGCGTGGCACGCGCTTGATCATCAGCGGCATCGCCACATTGTCCAGCGCCGAGAACTCCGGCAGCAGGTGGTGGAACTGGTAGACGAAGCCGAGCGAGCGGTTGCGCATGTCGCCGCGCGCCTTTTCGCTCAGCGACGCGAAATCCTGGCCGAGCAGCGTGACGCTACCGGCGCTAGGAACATCCAACCCGCCGAGCAAATGCAGCAAGGTCGACTTGCCCGAGCCGGAGGCTCCGACGATGGCCACGCGTTCGCCACGCGCGACCGAAAAATCGATGCCGCGCAAGACATCGACCGAGTATTTGCCCTGCGTGAAGGTCTTGGAAAGGCCGCGGCAGGAAAGAACTGTCTGGTTCATCGCGTCCCCTTATTCGTAACGCAGCGCTTCGGCCGGACGCACATTGGCTGCGCGCCAGCTCGGATACAGCGTGGCCAGGAAGGCCAGCAGCACGGCCATGCCGCCGATGCGCCAGACGTCCGGCCAGCGCAGGTCCGACGGCAGCGAAGTGATCAGGTAAATATCCTTGGACAGGAACTGCACGCCGAACAAATTTTCGATGAAGGGCACGATCACATCCACGTTCAAGGCGATCAGCACGCCCGAGCCGACACCCAGCGCAGTACCAAGCAAGCCGACCAGCGCGCCCTGGATGATGAAGATCTTCATGATGGAGCCCGGCGAGGCGCCGAGCGTACGCAGGATCGCGATGTCGGCCTGCTTGTCGGTCACCGTCATCACCAAGGTCGAAACCAGGTTGAATGCGGCGACCGCAATGATCAGCGCGAGGATGATGAACATCATGCGCTTTTCAACCTGCACGGCGGCGAACCATGTGCGGTTCTGGCGCGACCAGTCGACGATCAGCAGATTGCCGCTCATGGTTCGCGACAGATCCTGCGCCACTTCCGGCGCTTGCTGCATGTCGTCGATGCGCAGGCGCAGCCCGGTAGGTCCGGCAAGGCGGAACATGCGCGCCGCATCGTCAATATGAATGAAGGCCAGGCTCGAATCGTATTCGTTGTGCCCGGCCTCGAAAATGCCGCCGACGGTGAACTGCTTCAGGCGTGGCAGCACGCCCGCAGGCGTGACCTGCCCTTGCGGTGCGATCAGCGTGACCTTGGAACCAACCGTTGCGCCCAGCGCGCGTGCCAGCTCGCTGCCGAGCACAATGTTGAACTGGCCCGGCTGCAGCGCCTCCAGGCTTCCTTCGCGCACCTGGTGCCCCACGTCCGAGACATGCACTTCCTGCTCGGGCAGGATGCCGCGAATGACCGCGCCGCGCACCGTGTCTTCGCGCGTGAGCATTGCCTGCGCCGCAATATAAGGCGCTGCGCCGCGCACCCGTGGATGCTGCAAGGCTTCGGCAGCCGTCGCCTGCCAGTCCGGCAGCGCGCCATAGGCTTCGAACACCTCGATATGCGACAGCACGGACAGCATGCGGTCGCGCACTTCCTTCTGAAAGCCATTCATCACCGACAGCACGACAATCAGCGCAGCCACGCCAAGCGCGATGCCGGCCATGGAAATCAGTGAAATGAAGGAGATGAAACTGTTGCGCCCGCTGCGCCGGCCGGCGCGTGTGTAACGCATGCCGACCAGCCATTCGAAGGGCAGGTTTTCGGTGAAACGCAAAAGGGAGCTCCCGGACGAGTCTTGATCGAGCGCAGACGGTAATGGAATTGCAAGGTCTGACGCAGGCGGGAGTTTGCCATACCTCCAGAATCAAAGGCAGGCGCACGGTCAAGAAGCTGCCGTGTTTCAACGCCTTGTTCTCTTGGGCCAGCACGTCAGCGATCGGGCGCACAGTCTTACAAGAGCAGCGCTGAAGGGAAGAAGGCTTCGCCGCCTCGCTCGGAGAGATCGACCGTAGCCGACGTCAGGCGCTGGGACATTGCGCAGTGAGGACATGTGCATCGACCGGTGACGGGATCGACTCGCACGTTCTCGACGGCGAACCGTGCGACGCAGTCGTCACACTGACGGGAGGGCAGGATCTGTCTTCAATCGTTCTCAAAGTCGAGAAAGTGCCCCAGCTTCTGCTGCTTGGCACGCAGGTAGGCGCGATTGTGCTGGGTGTGCGGGGTGATCACCGGCACCCGTTCGACGATGTCGACGCCGTACTCGGCGAGCTTGTTCATCTTCTTGGGATTGTTGGTCATCAACCGGATCGACTTCACGCCGAGATCGGCGAGCATGCGTGCTGCGACCTGGTAGTCGCGCGTATCGACCGGCAGTCCGAGCGCGAGATTGGCTTCGACCGTGTCGCTGCCCTGGTCCTGCAACTGGTAGGCCCGGATCTTGTTGGCCAGCCCGATGCCGCGTCCTTCATGACCACGCAGGTACAGCACCACGCCCTGCCCGGCTTCGGCGATGCGCGCAAGCGCTGCGTCCAGCTGCTCGCCGCAGTCGCAGCGCAGCGATCCCAAGATGTCGCCGGTCAGGCATTCCGAATGCACGCGCACCAGCACCTTTTCCTGGCCCTTCAGCTCGCCCTTGACGAGGGCCACATGCTCGACCGTTTCATCGATGGGACGATAGACGTGGATCCGGAACTCGCCGTGCTTCGTTGGCAGGCGTGAAGTGGCGACGTGATCGAAAATCCGGGCGGTGCCGGGGGGGGCCGGGGTTTGGTCTCCGGGCTTGTTCATGGGTGTGTCCTGTTCGGCTGCGCGGCACCACGCAAAAAATTCAACTGAACGATTCCGGTGGCTTGCGCGCCTCGGGCAGCGGTATCCATTCGGTTTCGCCCGGCACCGGTGCGAAGCGCTGCGCGCGCCAACGCTCCTTGGCTTCGTCGATGGCGGCGCGGCTGGAGGCCACGAAATTCCAGTAGATGAAGCGTTCGCCGTCGAGCGGCTCGCCGCCCAACAGCATCAGGCGCACGGACTGGCCGGTCGCCGGGGCCTCTATTGTAGTGTCTTGCCCTGCGGACAGCACAGCCATGCGCTGGGTTTCCAGCGCTTCGCCGTCCAGCAGCACCGCACCATCCACCGCGTAGACCGCCCGCTGGCTGTAGTCGGCTGGCAGCGTGAAGCGCGCGCCGACGTCAAGCTCGAGCGCGGCATAAAACATCGGCGAAAAGGTGGTCGCGGGCGCATGCAAGCCCCAACCGGAACCGGCAATCAGGCGCAGGCGGTATCCGTCGCCCTCCAGTTGCGGCAGGCTCGCCGCAGGGTGGTGCTCGAAGCCAGGGGCC
>DATBUE010000180.1:0-8903 GCA_036516375.1 Noviherbaspirillum sp.
TTCCGCCCCAATCTGGACTCGACGGCGGCGCGTTTCGGCCTGGCGTATGTGGTCGAAGGCGCACAGCTTGGCGTGCGCGTGCTGCACAAGCGTCTGGCGCCGCAATTGCATCCATGGCAGCCGCACTGGTTACAGGGTTACGGCGCAGAGGCACCCAGCCGCTGGAAGATTTTCCTTGGCGCGCTGGAGCAGGAAGTCGCGAGCGTGCCAGCGCGCGCCGAGGCTGCCGCCGCAGCGCAGGCGGCCTTTGCATCATTGGTAAACTGGTTCGACCTTTCCGCGGACCGCAGCCCGGCGGGTGGTGCTTGCGCCACCCCCGTGCACACAGACAACGACAGGACATGACGAAACAGACAGCCGAAATCGACCTTTCCGCATGCGAGCGTGAAGCGATCCGCGTGCCGGGCAGCATCCAGCCGCACGGCTTCGTGCTGATGCTCGACGACGCCACGCACGCCATCATCCAGCTCAGCGAGAACGCCGCCGGCTACACCGGCAAAGCAGTCGATGCTCTGCTCGGTGCGCCGCTGGCAGCAGCGGTCGGCGACAGCTACGCGCTCACGTTGCGCGCCGCCCTGAGCACCGAGCGCCTGGAGCGTCCAACCTACCTGGGCACCGTGCAACTGGCCAACGAAGCCCGGCTCGACGTGCTCGGCCACCGCAGCCAAGGACTGGTCATTCTGGAATTCGAAGCCGTCAAGCGCAGCGCCGCGGCGGCCGATTTCCGCCTGCTCTATCCGCTGGTCGGCACCTTCCTGTCACGCCTGTCCGATGCCACCTCGGTGGAAGCGATGAGCCATCTGGCCGCGCTCGAGATCAAGCACATCACCGGCTTCGGACGCGTGCTGGTCTACCACTTCGACCATCAGGACCACGGCCATGTGGTCGCGGAAATCGGCGACCCCGGTTATCCGTCCTACCTGAACCAGCGTTTCCCCGCTGCCGACGTGCCCGTGCAGGCGCGCGAGCTGTACGTGACCAACCACATCCGCCTGATCCCCGACGCCAACTACCAACCGGCGCGCCTGATCCCGGAACACAACCCGCTCACCGGTGCTCCCACCGACCTGACCTTTTCCACGCTGCGCAGCGTGTCGCCGGTCCATCTGCAATACATGCGCAACATGGGCACGCCGGCTTCGATGTCGATCTCGCTGGTGGTCAAGGGCCGCTTGTGGGGCCTGATCTCCTGCCACCACGCCGAGCCGCGCTACGTGCCGTTCGAAGTGCGCGCGGCCTGCGAACATCTGGCGCAGATTCTCGCGCTGCGCATCGAATCGCGCGAAGAAAGCGACGAAAGCCAATACCGGCTGGAGCTGCGTCGCATCCTGGTTGCGATGCTGGCCGGCCTGTCGCGCACGCCCGACTTCACCGACAACGTGGCCAGCGTGTCGCACGACCTGCTGCGCTTCGGCAGCGCCTCGGGCGTGGCGCTGGTGTTCGAGCACCGCATCTGTCGCTTCGGCGATGCCCCGTCGGAAGAAGACATCCGCGAACTGGTGCAATGGCTGTCCACGTACTCGCACGACGACGTGTTCCACACCGACGCGCTATCACAATTGATGCCCGAGGCAAGACGCATGGCGCGCCAGGCCAGCGGCATCCTGGCGATCCCCATCTCGCGCCTGCACCGCCATTACCTGATCTGGTTCCGCCCGGAAGTCGTGCACACGATAGAGTGGGCGGGCGATCCGCACGAAAAGGAAAGGCAGGCGCAAACGCCGGGCGCGGCGCTGACACCGCGCGCCAGCTTCGATACCTGGCGCGAAACCGTGCACGGCACTTCGCTTCCCTGGCGCGCCAGCGAGATCGAAACGGCGCTGGAATTCCGTACCGCCCTGCTGGGCATCGTGCTGGAGCGCGCCGAACAGATGGCCGAGCTGGCCGAGGAACTGGGGCGCGCGAACAAGGAACTGGAATCGTTTTCCTATTCGGTCTCGCACGACCTGCGCGCGCCGCTGCGCCACATCGTCGGCTACAGCGATTTGCTGCTCGAATTCGAGCGCGCCAGCCTGTCCGAACGCGGTGAGCGCTATCTCCGCAACATCAAGGATTCGGCACGCTTTGCCGGCAAGCTGGTCGACGACCTGTTGAGCTTTTCGCAGATGGGACGCGCCTCGTTGCGCCCGCGCCAGACCAACCTGAACGAGCTGGTCAACGCCTGCATCGAGCGCCTCTCGCACGACCTGCAGGGACGCGAGGTACGCTGGGAAATCGGGGAACTGCCGACGCTGGTGGCCGATCCCAGTTTCCTGCAGCTTGCCTTGCACAACCTGCTCGCCAACGCCGTCAAGTACACTCGCCCCCGGCAGCAAGCCGTCATTTCCGTCAGCGGCGAAACCACGGCCGACAGCACCATCGTGCATGTGCGCGACAATGGCGTGGGCTTCAACGCCGAGTACAAGCACAAACTGTTCGGCGTATTCCAGCGCCTGCACCGTCTGGAGGAATTCGAAGGCACCGGTATTGGCTTGGCCAATGTGCAGCGTATAGTCGAGCGCCACGGCGGCCAGGTATGGGCCGACAGCGTACTTGGAGAAGGCGCGAGCTTCTCGTTCTCCATTCCCAAACAACTGCCTCTTGATTAGGAGCGCCTGTGCTCAAACCCATCCTGCTGGTCGAAGACAATCCGAACGACCTGGAACTGACGCTGATCGCGCTCGAAAAGAGCAAGCTCGCCAACGAGGTAATCGTCGTGCGCGACGGCGCCGAAGCCCTCGATTACCTGGAATGTGCGGGAGCCTACGCAAAGCGCACCGCCGGCAATCCGGCCGTCGTTCTGCTGGACCTGAAGCTGCCGAAGGTGGACGGGCTGGAAGTGCTGCGCCACATCCGCGAGACGGCGGAATTGAAGAGCGTGCCGGTGGTGATGCTGACGTCGTCGAAGGAAGAGCAGGACCTGCTGCGCAGCTATGAGCTGGGCGTCAATGCCTACGTCGTCAAGCCGGTCGAATTCTCGGAGTTCGTGCGCGCGATCTCGGACCTGGGTGTGTTCTGGGCGGTGCTGAACGAGCCGCCTCCGGGTTCGGTGCGCTACGTGCCGCGCACCTGAAGAGGCGCAACGCCGGCCTCAGTCGGGGTGCTGTGTCCCGACCGGCGCCAGCAGGGCCGCGACTTCGCGCGCCAGCGCTTCGCCCGCATAGGGCTTCTTCAACAGACGCACATCGGGGGCCAGGCGCCCGTCGTGCGCCAGCTCGCCCTCCGGGAAACCGGAGGTGTACAGCACCTTCAAACCCGGCAGGCGGACACTGGCCTCCCCCACCAATGCACTACTGCGCACCGGGCCGGGCATGATCACGTCGGTAAACAGCAGGTCGACTTCCAGCCCGCCTTCGATCAAGGCCAGCGCACTCGCGCCATCGTGTGCCTGCCATACCGCATAGCCCAGACTTTCCAGCCAGGCCGCGGCCGTCTCGCGCACCGCCGCTTCATCGTCGACTACCAGGATGCGCCCGCGCTGGCCCACCGCGTCCATGCGCGCCGCTGGGAATTGCGCAACAGCCGCGCCCGCTGAAGACACCGCCGCCGGCTGCAACGCTTGCTGCGCGCGCGGCAGGAAAATCCGCACCGTCGTACCTTGTCCCGGCGTACTGTCGATCCGGATCTGGCCGCCGCTCTGCTTGACGAAGCCGTACGCCATGCTCAGCCCGAGACCGGTGCCCTGGCCCGGCAGCTTGGTCGTGAAGAAGGGTTCGAACACGCGCTCGAGCACCTCGCGCGACATGCCGCTGCCGCTGTCGGCAACCTCGATCATTACGTAATCGCCATCCTCGTCACAACCGGCATCGGCCTCGGCTGCGCCTGCGGCTGCATTGCACGCCCTGAGCACGAGCCTGCCGCCCTCTCGCATCGCGTCGCGCGCATTCAGGGCCAGGTTCAGGATCACGTTCTCGAGCTGGATCGCATCGGCCAGCACTTCCCATAAGGCGTCGGAAACCTCGGTATGGACCTCGATGTCGTGCCCAAGCGCACGCCGCAGCAGTTCTTCCATGCCGAACAACAACCGGCCGATATCGACGCTGGTCGCCTGCAACGGCTGGCGCCGTGCAAAGGCCAGCAAATGCGAGGACAGGCGTGCACCGCGGTTGACGCCCTCCATCGCCGCATTGATGCGGTGCAGGGCTGCGGGGTTGTCGTGCGCGAGCAGACGCAGGATTTCCAGGTTGCCGCTGATGATCTGCAGCACGTTGTTGAAGTCGTGCGCCACGCCGCCGGTCAGTTGCCCGATGGCTTCCATCTTCTTGGCCTGCTGCAGCGCGGCCTGGCTTTGCGCCAGTTCCTGGGTACGTCGCAGCAGCACTTCCTGGCTGGTGCGCAGCGAAGCGAAGGCGGCATCGCGCTCGCAATGCGCGCGGTAGGCCGCCGCGTGGTAGCGCACGCGCGCCAGCAGTTCGCGCGTATCCGGCCACTTGACCAGGTAATCGTGCGCACCGCGCGCGAAGGCTTCGAATTTGGTGTCGGGCGATTCTTCGGAAGACAGCAGGATCAGCGGCAGGTGTGCCGTGTCCGAGCGCACAGTTTGCAGGACGTCAAAGCCATCGATGCCGGGCATCTTCAGGTCTACCAGCACCACCGAGGGTTGCAGCGCGCGGCAGGCCTGCAAGGCCTTGGCCGCATCGGCTTCGTAATGCAGCACGATGTCGGGCTGGCCGCGCAGCTTCTCGCGCACCATGTCAGCGGCAAGTTCCTGATCGTCGATCAGCAATACGGATACCGGGGATGTGGCTGCGTGCATCGCGTTGATGTGAAAGGATGGATCGGCAGGGCGGAGCCCGGAAGAGCGCAAAATTCTACGCGATCAATATTGCCCGCTTTGAAGCGATGCAAGTTCGAAGACGGGAGTTTGACCCGCGTCAATTTCGCACCCCACCACGTTGACATGAAGCCAAGGATTTTGCGGCCGTGCGCGCTTGGGAGGGAGGCGACAACGACCAAGGGAGGCCGCTCACGCGACGAGGCTCTGCCCCTGCCGGCTCAATTGCTGCTGCAATTCCCTGGCTATCCGGCGCCGGTTCGCCGCAGTCACATGGGCACCGATACATACGCGCACTCCCCGCGCTTCCAGCGCGATCAGGTCGCGCGCGTCACGCGGACCCCGCACGCGCGTGGCGCGCGGGTCCAGCCGGATCGCATCGAGCCGGTCGGCCAGCACACGCTCGACCAGCAGGCAATCCTGGCTCAGGGCGACGTGCTCATGATCGGTGGCATGGCGGGCGTAGCAAAGAAAGGCGAAGCCGACGGCGACCATCTCGATCAGGAAGAACAGCAATACTTCCCAGGCGCCATGCACCAGCGCCGCCATGCCCGAGACCACCAGCGAAACGAGCACCAGGATCGCGTAGGCCAGGCCGAGCTGGCGCGGTGTCAGCGAGCAATTGCGTTTCAAGTACCACTCGGATGTATTCATCATGCCGTCCTCCGCCTGCGCGTTGCCTCGCTACTTCACGATAGGCGGCACTTCGAAGGTATGGAAGGGCGCCGGACTGGGCACGGTCCACTCCAGACCCTCGGCACCATCCCAAGGCTTCGCGGGCGCCTTCTTCCCGCCGCGTATCGTCGGCAAGACCACGGCGAACAGGAAATACACCTGGCTCAGGCCGAACAGGAAGGCGCCGATGGAGGCGACGACATTGAAGTCGGTGAACTGCTGCGGATAGTCGACATAGCGGCGCGGCATGCCGGCCAGCCCGAGGAAGTGCATCGGGAAGAAAGTCACGTTGAGCCAGACCAGCGAATTCCAGAAGTGAAACTTGCCACGCCATTCGTCGTACATGTGGCCGGTCCACTTCGGCGCCCAGTAGTAGAACGCGGCAAACAACGCAAACAGCGAACCGGCCACCAGCACGTAGTGAAAGTGTGCAATCACGTAATAGGTGTCGTGCACCTGGATATCGATCGGCGCAACAGCCAGGATCAGCCCCGAAAAACCGCCGACGGTGAACACGAACACGAAGCCGATTGCAAACAGCATCGGCGTCTCGAAAGTCAGCGAGCCTTTCCACATCGTCGCGATCCAGTTGAAAATCTTCACGCCGGTGGGCACCGCGATCAGCATCGTGGCGTACATGAAGAACAGTTGCCCGGTGACCGGCATGCCGGTGCTGAACATGTGGTGGGCCCAGACGATGAAGGAAAGAATGCCGATGGCAGCCGTCGCATACACCATCGAGGCGTAGCCGAACAGCGGCTTGCGAGAGAAAGCCGGGATGATCTGCGACACGATACCGAAGCCCGGCAGGATCATGATGTAGACCTCGGGATGGCCGAAGAACCAGAAGATGTGCTGGAACATCACCGGATCGCCGGCGCCGGCAGCGTTGAAGAAGGTGGTGCCGAAGTGGCGGTCGGTAAGCAGCATCGTGATCGCGCCGGCCAGCACCGGCATCACCGCGATCAGCAGATAGGCCGTGATCAGCCAGGTCCAGCAGAACAGCGGCATCTTCATCAGCGTCATGCCGGGCGCACGCATGTTGAGGATGGTGACGATGATGTTGATCGCCCCCATGATCGACGAGGCGCCCATCAGGTGCACGGCAAAGATCGACATGTCCATGCCCGGCCCCATCTGCAGCGACAGCGGCGGGTACATGGTCCAGCCGGCCCCAGTGGCGCCGCCGGCCACGAGCATCGATCCGGTCAGCAACAGGGCCGCCGGAGGCAACAGCCAGAACGAGAAATTGTTCATCCGCGCAAAGGCCATGTCGGAGGCGCCGATCTGCAGCGGAATCATCCAGTTGGCCAGGCCGACGAAGGCCGGCATGATGGCGCCGAACACCATGATCAGGCCATGCAGGCTCACGAACTGGTTGTACAGCTCGGGCTGAACGAGCTGCAGGCCGGGCTGGAATAGCTCGACGCGGATCAGCATCGCCAGCAGGCCGCCCACCATCAGCATGATCAGTGAAAACCACAGGTAGAGGGTTCCGATGTCCTTGTGGTTGGTGGCCATCAACCAGCGCCGCACACCATGCGGATGGTCATGCGCGTGACCGGCACCTCCATGTCCGTGCCCGTGCACCACGTCATCTGCGACTGTGCTCATGCTGCCTCCTGATGGCCAGTCGGGCTGGATCGGCGGAGAAGGAATCGACGGATTTTCTCGCCGCGCAGAGAGCGATTCAGCTTGACTGACTACTAACGCCGATCAGCCCTTGACACGCGGCCTGCCACTTTGTTCCATCTGCGGACGCACGCGACGAAAATCCCGCACGAACCTCGCTTCGACCCCGCTGTCTAGCGCTTACATCGGCGCAGGCGGCACAAGTGATGCAGCATCGCCGCAGCCCCTGCATCCATTCATCGATCCGAAAGGAGCTAGCCATGGCTACTGCAGAAGGACATATCCCCGAACGTCGTCACATTCCCGACCGCCGCAACCACATCCACTCGCGCTCCGATACCCGCACCATGAGTGCGGTGGACTGGATCGCCATGATCCTGCTGATCGTGGGGGGATTGAACTGGGGACTGGTGGGGCTGTTCAACTTCGACTTGGTCGCCACGTTGTTCGGCGAAATGAGTGCGATCTCGCGTGTGATCTACGTCCTGGTTGGTCTCAGCGCACTGTATTCGCTCTATACCGCAAGCAAGATGTCGCGCGCGCATTCGTGAATTGATTCGTGAATTGATTCGCCCTCCTCCGGCCTCCGTCGGAGGAGTTTTTCCCCTTCTTTTTTCGCTTCGAAGCTGGCCTCCTGCATCGAACATGTGGTCGCCGGCAAGCAAAAGCAGAGGCTTGCCTGGACACGCTCCGTTTCTGCTGCTCTTGCCACTTGCAAGCGTACCTTCGTTCCTTTTGGAACCGATCCCAGTTTCTTTCCACATACAAACTGACTTTTTCCTACCTATAGCGTGTTACCTGGCTACCTTGCAGACACACCTAGCAAGGGATTGGGTACCAAGCGAGGCAGGATTTTCTAATCACAACCAAACATTCTTGAAGACGTCATGCGACCCATTCCTGCCTCGCCCCCTGCGAGCTCTCCCCGGCACCTTAACGAAGACCCACAAGGTGCCGCTTCTTTAGTTCCACAAGAAGGGAAGAAGCGCAGGGCTTCCGATGCCTTTAAAAGCGAAACCGATGCAACTCTTAAAAGTGCACCCGCATCGAAACGTCGGCAGATGTCGCCACAGCAAAGATCTTTGTTGGAAATGCTAGGAGAGTCGCCGCAAGGAGAAGCGGAAGAAAAATTTTCTGCCGGGGGGCCAAATCCACATGCGTCCTCGTCCGCTAATTCAGCAAGGATGCAACGAATCGGGAAACCGCTTGATGCTTCCAAGATGAAGGCATTGAAAGCCCTTCCAGTCATATGGCAGAACCCAGATCTCGGGAAAAAACAAGAAGGCGAATTAAAGCAATACACGATCTTCAATCGTTCCATTTATTCTTCATATCGAAAAATTTCCGACAAAGAGAAATCAAACGGACTGAACCATCGTTACATCAATAGCGGGGGCATCAACGTCATTGTTGCCCGGCAAAACCCTCTTGCCAGCTACTATCTAAAATTCCCGAAGCATCTGGTAATGGACGACCCCTATAGAGATGTAACCGAGTACGATTCCGAGTACGATTCCGAGTACGATTATTTGATGGATCTAGCAAAACTCCTGAATATCCTCAATAGCAAGTTATGTGAGGAAGATCCGAAGACAAAGGCCGTACGCAAACATTTCGCAGTGGAATTCATCAAAGAAATCCGCGGTTCGAAAGAAGACCCCGTCCCCGTCTTCCTGACACCGGCCAAAAGAGGTTTCGGTCTGGATTCCTTTGTCAAAGAGCCGAAAAAATATGAGCGCCATCTGCCCCAGGGTGAATTAAAGGAAAAACTGGATGACATGAGAAAGGCCATTAAATGGATGCATGAAGCAGGCTTTCTTCATAATGATTTCCAACTACCCAA
>DATBUE010000181.1:0-2038 GCA_036516375.1 Noviherbaspirillum sp.
TCAGGCCGGAGACCAAGCCGCAGACCAAGCCGGATGACCTGCCCGGGACAGGGATTGCGGCACCTCCTGCCGTCGCGAACACCGAGCCCGCGCGCATCGTTTCCAGGTCCGACGACCAGGACAAGCCGCGCGCGGACGCTCAAGCAAAGAAGAGTGAAAGCAAGCCCAAGCCCCCTGTCTCCACGTCGCGCAAAGCCCAGACGGCGTCCAAGCCGGCCAACAATTGCAAGAGCGCCGAGGTGAGCGAACGGGATGCGAGCTGTCTGTTCATTGAACAACAACAATAGGAGGTCGTCGATGAATTCCCGGATGAAGGCCAGCATGCTGGCGTGCGCCTTGGCAGGATGGGCAGCTGCCGCTGCCGCGCAAGAAAGCTGCAACGAGAGAATCGCGACGATTAAAACAATCGGCGATGTCCAGGCGGCCTTGAGCTGCGTGGAGGCGCATGTCGCTGCCGAGGCTGACCGGTCCAGGCAGCTTGTCGAAAACACCAGGAAGCAATTACTTCAGGAAGTACCCAACCAGTTCGACCTCGTGACCACGAAGGTGCGCCACGTCGCCTTGAAGGATTCCACGAATGGAACCTGGAAGCAGATCCCGGAGTCGACCGATGCGCACGCCTGCTTTCTCTCCTCCGTACGCCTGCCGGCGCAGGGCCTGTGCCAGGTCACTTACCAGGGCCAGTCGGAACGCTGGTCGTATAACGTCAGCGATCCCGTCGGGGCGGGCTTTACCTGCACGGCAACCTGCGTCTGGATGGACCTGCGGCGCAACAAACAGGACGAAGCCAAGTAGCAGCGCCGCTCCGCGGCAGGCTGTGACATTGCGAGGACTTGTGCATCTTCGCGCAGGGCGTAGGGTGGGTTCTCGAACCCACCTGTTTGAGCTGGCGCGGACCTGCGCGGATTTTCCACTACTCATCTGCCATACCGCGTGGGTTCAAGAACCCACCCTAGGTCTGCTTATTCCAGCGCCGTGACTTCGGTCTTGTTGCCATCAAACCCATCGAACAGGCGCCGGTGCCTCCCATACGACATCGCATCGTCCCGCGTGTAATAGCCGGCCACCCAGTCGAGCAGGAAGCCCAGCTTGCTCTGCTGCGCCTCCATCGAGGCGTACTTGTGCGGTTCCCACGGCCGCTTGCGGTTGTTTTCCAGGCACACTTCCAGCCCCGGATTCATGAACACCAGTTCCGAGCAATGCGGCAGCGCCGCTTCCACCAGGTCGCCGTAGCAGCCCTCCGCCACCCAGGCGGCATGCCCGTTGACGAAGGCCAGCAGGTCGGCATGCACCTGCCCGGGTGCACGCGGCACCGCAATCAGGCCCGGCTCCCAGACGATGGTGTCCAGGTCCAGATGCGCCAGCCCATGCTGCGCGGCCAGGGCCTGCGCACGATATGACTTGCCCGATCCCGAATTGCCCATGATGAGTATCCGCATGCTTTCTCTCCTTGCCCCGGCCGAGAGAAAGCCGGATCAGGCAACATGGTAATGCATGAGCAGGGTGGAGAATCCGATTTGTTCAGCCAAGCCCGACCCCTCGCGCCATCGCGGCGGCGAAGATCGGAATCAAGGCGAACACGTGGATTTCCACCAGCAGCACCCGGCGCAGCTTGCCGACTTCCTCCAATGAGGGCACGAAGCTGGCGTTGGCCTTGGCTGCCTTCTGCCAGGCCAGGATGCGCATGGTCGGCTGGATCGACAGCAGCCCGACCACGCCGAAGGCGGCGATCTTGGCCCAGAACACGGGATTGTGCAGGTAGAAATCGGGTCCCTTGGCGCCGTACCAGACGCGGATGAAACCGGCGGCGAGGATCGCCAGCGCCAGCATGCCGTAGGCGGCATCGAAGCGTCCCAGCAGCCGGACGGTCTGCGCCGACATGGCTGCCGGGCGCATCAGCGCGAGCTCGGCCGCCAGCACGGCCGCGATGCCGAAGACGATCAGGTGGTGGACGATGGCAAGGGCAAGGTCGGTCATGATGGCCTACTGGGCAGTGGGGGTATGCCAACTGTAGCGCATCCTGATTTTGTAGGGTGGG
>DATBUE010000182.1:0-5013 GCA_036516375.1 Noviherbaspirillum sp.
TACTGCACTACTTCGTGCCACAGGTGTTGCTGGGCTCCCGCCTTCGCGGGAACGACAGGGTGGTGGTAACCAACGGTGTGGAGGCAGTGAATAGTGCTACTTCACACCTGCTTCACACCCCCTCGGGTCTTCTCGCATGCCAATCCGTCGCTAGCTGGAACTGATGCGCCACATTCAACAACTTCGCTTCCTGGAACACATTCCCGATGATTTGCAGCCCCACCGGCCGCTTGCCATTCTTCTCCCCTTGACCGAAGCCGCAGGGAATCGACATCCCAGGCAGGCCGGCCAGACTGGTCGAGAGCGTGAAGATATCGGCCAGGTAGTTCGCCACCGGATCGTCCGCCTTCGCACCCAGGTCCCAAGCCACGCTCGGGGCCACCGGCCCCATGATCACGTCGCACGCACGGAAGGCATTCTGGAAATCCTGCGCGATCAAACGCCGGATCTTCTGCGCCTGCAGGTAGTAGGCATCGTAATAACCATGCGACAGCACATAGGCGCCGACCAGGATGCGGCGCTTGACCTCGTCGCCGAAGCCTTCGGCGCGCGTCTTGCGGTACATGTCGGCCAGGTCCTTGTAGTCCTTGGCGCGATGGCCATAGCGCACGCCGTCGAAGCGCGACAGGTTGGACGAGGCTTCGGCCGGGGCGATCACGTAATAGGCCGGAATCGACAGCGCCGTGTTCGGCAGCGAGATGTCGACCAGCGTCGCACCCAGCTTTTCATATTCAGCCAGAGCGGCACGTACGGCCGTGGCTACGTCATCGGCCAGGCCTTCGCCGAAATACTCGCGCGGCACGCCGATCTTCAAGCCCTTGAGCGAAGCGTTCAGATCGCGCGTGTAATCCTCGTTCGGGCGGTCGATGCTGGTCGAATCCTTCGGATCGAAGCCGGTCATCGCGTTCAGCAGCAGCGCGCAATCCTCGGCCGTGTGCGCCATCGGTCCGGCCTGGTCGAGCGAGGATGCAAAAGCGATCATGCCGAAGCGCGAAGCGCGGCCATAGGTTGGCTTGATGCCGCTTACACCACAGAAGGCGGCAGGCTGACGGATCGAGCCGCCGGTGTCGGTCGCGGTGGCGGCGGGGGCCAGTCCGGCAGCCACGGCCGCAGCCGAACCCCCGGAGGAGCCGCCGGGAACTGCGCTGCGGTCCCAGGGATTCTTCACCGGGCCGAAGTGCGAATTCTCGTTGGATGAACCCATGGCGAATTCATCACAATTCAATTTTCCGAGGGTCACAGTACCTGCTTTGAGGAACTGTTCGACGACAGTTGCATCGAAGGGGCTCGTGTAGCCTGCAAGCATCTTCGACGCGGCGGTGGAGCGCCAGCCACGGGTGACGAAAATGTCCTTGTGCGCGATCGGAATGCCGGTAAGAACAGTCGTGTCCTTGTTGGCAATGCGCTGGTCTGCCTGGGCAGCCTGCTGCAAGGTCAGTTCGGCATCGACGTGCAGGAAGGCGTTGAGGTCGCTCTGTTCGATGCGCTTGAGATAGTCCTGTGCGAGCTCGGTGGCCGAGATTTCTCCGGCTTGCAGTTGGGCGGAGAGTTGCTTGATGGTTTGCATGGGGCGGGCTTATTCGATGACCTTGGGAACCAGATACAGGCCGTCCTGAGTGGCCGGTGCGACTTGTTGGTATTCGTCGCGGCGGTTCGGCTCGGTGACGGCATCCTCGCGCAGTCGCAGGGCGACGTTGTCTTCATAGGCGGCGATCGGATGGTTCAGCGGTTCGACGCCCGAGGTATCCACGGCGCGCATCTGTTCGACGAGGTCGAAGATGCCATTGAGTTTGTCGAGGGTTTTGGCGGCCTGATCGTCGTTCAGGTCGAGCTGTGCGAGCTTGGCCAGGCGCTGCACATCGGAGAGATTGAGGGACATGGTGAGTTTGGTTTTTGGCAAGGAATGTTCAAGCGCGGCGAAGGTGCGGAAGCAGGGCTTGATACCGGCTTGGCGGACGGCGTTTTTGTTTCGGCAAGCGCTTGATGCTGCACTTGTGCGGTACTTGCAAAAACGGCTTGTTGCGTACACGCCATGACACTGTTTTCCCTCGTGAATTCGAGGTTTCCGCCGTCTAATATCCGCGAAATTATAAGGTAGAATGTCCGGCTTCCAGAGAGGGGCTTTCCCCCGGCTGGACCAGGTCGCAAGAATAACTTCACCATCAATGCAAAGCGCGCCGACCGGCGCATCGGGACGATACATGTTTGGATTCCTACGCAGCTATTTTTCTAACGATCTGGCGATTGACCTGGGTACGGCCAATACGCTGATCTATGTGCGCAACATGGGCATCGTGCTGGATGAGCCTTCGGTCGTCGCGATCCGCCAGCAGGGCGGCCCGAACGGCAAGAAGACCATCCAGGCCGTCGGCAAGGAAGCCAAGCAGATGCTGGGCAAGGTGCCCGGCAACATCGAAGCGATCCGCCCGATGAAGGATGGCGTGATCGCCGACTTCACCGTCACCGAGCAGATGCTGAAGCAATTCATCCGCATGGTGCACGACTCCAAGCTGTTCAAGCCGTCCCCGCGCATCATCATCTGCGTACCCTGCGGTTCGACTCAAGTAGAACGCCGCGCGATCCGCGAATCCGCGCTCGGTGCCGGCGCTTCCCAGGTCTACCTGATCGAGGAACCGATGGCCGCCGCAATCGGCGCCGGCCTGCCGGTGTCGGATGCAACCGGTTCGATGGTGGTCGACATCGGCGGCGGCACCACCGAAGTCGGCATCATTTCGCTGGGCGGCATGGTGTACAAGGGTTCGGTGCGCGTGGGTGGCGACAAGTTCGACGAAGCCATCGTCAACTACATCCGCCGCAACTACGGCATGCTGATCGGCGAACAGACCGCCGAACTGATCAAGAAGGAAATCGGCTCCGCCTTCCCGGGCTCCGAAATCAAGGAAATGGAAGTCAAGGGCCGCAACCTGTCCGAAGGCATTCCGCGCTCGTTCACGATTTCCTCGAACGAAATCCTGGAAGCCCTGACCGACCCGCTGAACAACATCGTCTCCGCCGTCAAGAACGCGCTCGAGCAGACCCCGCCGGAACTGGGTGCCGACATCGCCGAGAAGGGCATGATGCTGACCGGCGGCGGCGCTCTGTTGCGCGACCTCGACCGTTTGCTGATGGAAGAAACCGGCCTGCCGGTGATCGTGGCCGAGGACCCGCTGACCTGCGTGGTGCGTGGCTCGGGCATGGCGCTGGAACGCATGGACAAGCTCGGTTCGATCTTCTCCTACGAGTAACAGCATCAGCGAGCACCAAGGCGTGCGGCAGCACCACCAACGTTCTTTGCGCCGGCCCCCGTTCGGCACGCATCCGCACCGATAGATGGAATACAGTCCTCCGCCACTCTTCAAGCAGGGCGCTTCGGCCCGCGCGAAGTTGGTGTTCTTTTCCCTGATTGCCTTGATCCTGCTGGTGGCCGACTCGCGCATGCGCTCGCTTGGTCCCATCCGCCAAGCCGTCGGCACCGTCCTTTATCCCTTGCAGGTCGTGGCCCTGATGCCGCGTGACGCGGCCTACGCAGTCGGGAGCTACTTCTCCACCGTCTCATCGCTGCAGCAAGAGAACAAGCAGATGCGCCAGGCGCGCACTGAAGATGCCGTGCTGCTGCAGCAGGCCAAGCAACTGGTGACCGAAAACGCCCATCTGCGCACGCTGCTGGATGCCAGCGAACGGCTGCCGGTGAAATCCGTGATGAGCGAAATCCTGTACGACGCGCGCGATGCCTTCACGCGCAAGATCGTGCTCGACCGCGGCACCCAGCACGGTGTAGCGCTTGGACAGCCGGTGATCGATGCGCTGGGTGTGGTCGGGCAGGTCACACGTGTGTTTCCGTTCACGGCCGAAGTGACGCTCTTGACCGACAAGGACCAGGCAATCCCGGTCCAGATCGTGCGTAGCGGCCTGCGCAGCATCGCCTATGGTCAGGGACGTTCCGGGACGCTCGATCTGCGTTTCATGCCGGTCAATGCCGACATCCGCAACGGTGACGTGCTGGTGACGTCCGGACTCGACGGCGTGTACCCGGCGGGCCTGGCGGTAGCCAAGGTCACGCGCGTGGAGACCAAGTCCAATGACGCATTCGCGCGCATCATTTGCGAGCCGTTGGCCGGTATCGATCGCAATCGCCAGTTGTTGATCCTGTTGACGCCAGCCGGCTTTCCGAAGCTTGCGGGCCAGCAGGCGGGCGAGCCCGCCACTGGTATGCCGGCGCCCCAATCCGGGCAGGCAGCGGGCGCCGCCAATGCGAAAGGCGGCGCGTCTTCGGCTCCAGCCGGGGCAGCCGGACCGGCCGCTGGTGCTGCGGCTGCGGCACCGAAAGCAGCGCCGAATGCAAAAGGCAACGCAAACGCGAATCCTGCCGCGCCTGCCACCGCGCCGGGCACGTTGCGCGCGCCGGCTGCTCCTGCTGCTGAACCGGCGCCGAATCGAGCGGGCAGCGAGCCTTCATCCGCAAGTCCGGCTGCACGCGCACCCGCCACATCCGTCCCCACCGCACCTGCATCCGGAACGAGCCGATGAACCGCCCGCATTACATCCTGTTGCCGGTCAACCCGCTGTTCATCACGGCCAGCCTGCTGATTGCCTTCGTACTGAACCTGCTGCCCTGGGGGCACTGGTATGGCGTACCGGATTTCGTCGCGCTCGGGCTGGTGTTCTGGAGCATTCACCAGCCGCGCAAGGTCGGCATCGGCACCGCCTTCGTGATGGGCCTGCTGATGGATGTGCACGACGCGACCCTGTTGGGCGAGAACGCGTTGTCCTACACGTTGCTGTCGTATTTCGCGATCATGATCCACCGTCGCGTGGTGTGGTTCCGTGTGACCACGCAGGCGCTGCACGTGCTGCCGCTGCTCTTGGTGATGCAGACCGTGCAACTGGTGGTGCGCATCATGGTGACCGGGAATTTCCCCGGCTGGATGTATTTCGCTGAAAGTTTCGTCGCCACCGCGCTGTGGCCGATTGCCACGATGATCCTGCTGGCGCCGCAGCGCCGCGCCGCGGACC
>DATBUE010000183.1:0-4237 GCA_036516375.1 Noviherbaspirillum sp.
ACTCGCAGGCTGCAGCGGTGGGCGACCTGGAGCCGATGCTAAAACTCCTTGCCGCCAGGATGCTGCTCGACGAGTCGCTGTCGCTGCTGCAAATAGCCGGTCTGACGCTGGTGATGTTCGGGGTCACGCGCCTGAAGCCCAGGAGTGCCGCAACCAGAGCGGCAGATGAGGCTGCTGCGGCTCCGCCGGCGCGGCAATAAGGGCCACGTATGAACATGGACCTGAGCCTGGCGGTCATCATTGCCGCCGTCTTTGTCGTTGCCGGCTTCGTCAAGGGTGTGATCGGTCTCGGCCTGCCCACGGTGGCCATCGCCTTGCTCGGCCTCGTAATGCCGCCGTTGCAGGCCATGGCCTTGCTGGTGGTGCCGTCCCTGTTGACCAACCTCTGGCAACTCGCGGCCGGTCCCCGCTTGTCGATGTTGCTGCAGCGGCTATGGCCAATGTTGCTTGGCATCTGTGCGGGGACGGCCGGCGGCGTGGCACTCGATCTGCAATCCGAGCACGCAACCAGCTTCCTGGGTGGCGTGTTGATCGTCTACGCCGCCTTCGGCTTGAGCCAGCTCCAATTCCGCTTCGGCAAACGCACCGAGGAATGGGTAGCGCCGCTGGCCGGCGTCGCCACCGGATTGCTGGCCGTGGCCAGCGGCGTATTGGTGATCCCGGCCGTTCCTTTCTTGCAGGCACTGGATCTGGACAAGGATGAACTGGTGCAAGCGCTCGGCCTCTCGTTCACCGTCTCCACGCTTGCCCTTGCCGTGGCACTGGCCGGGCAGGGTGCATTTCACGTGAAGGACGCCGGTGTGTCGCTGGCTGCGCTGCTGCCGGCCCTGATCGGCATGGGTCTCGGCCAATGGTTGCGCGCACGCATCGCCGCCCCAGTGTTCCGACGCTGTTTCTTCGCCGGCCTGCTACTGCTTGGCATGCACATGGTCGTGCGTTCCTACCTCTAACAGGCTGTTGAAAAACTACTGCGCAGCCCGATCTCGGGACCTGCGGTGCTCTGCGTACCATTCGTACGCGTGCGCTCCTCGGTCTCGATCTCGGCCTGCTCGCTACGTTTTTCAACAGCCTGTAAGCGAACCGGGGCGCCGGACCGGCGTGGAACGCGGCTGACAGCACGCGGTCATTCTTCGAAGTGAAATCGCCCTAGAATGACCGCTCTTTTCCCGCGCCTGCATATGTCTGCCCCCTCTGAATCCATCCGTATCGACAAGTGGCTCTGGGCTGCACGCTTCTTCAAGACGCGCACCTTGGCTACCGATGCGGTCGATAGCGGCCGCGTGCGCTTGAACGACGAACGCATCAAGCCGGCACGTGCGGTCAAGGCCGGTGATCGACTCGACATCGACAACGGCGCCACGCGCTGGGAAGTGGTAGTCGAGGCGATCGCTGACAAGCGGGGTTCGGCTGCGATCGCCCAGACGCTGTATCGCGAGACCGAGGCCAGCGTGACGCGTCGCACCGAGCTGGCAGAAAACCGCCGCTATTTCCAGGAACCGGGCAGCAGCATCAAGGGCCGTCCCACCAAGCGCGACCGGCGCCGCATCGACGAATCGCGCGGTTGATCCCGCTTTTTCCACCCGGCACCGACGGGACGCGCGAATAGACCCTCGGCTCTAAGTTCAAGTTTGACATTTGCAGGGGGCTGGATAATAGTACGAGCGTTCGCTTTCGTTCGGTGTCGTGCTTTTTTCTGCTCCGGACGCCCTCACGGCAAGCATCATGACTGAACCCACGACCAAATTCATGCGCAAGGGCGAATTGACGCGCGCCGCAATTCTCGACATGGCGCTCGACCTGGCCAGCCGCGATGGCTTGGAAGGCTTGACGATTGGTCTGCTGGCCGACCGCATGAACATGAGCAAGTCGGGGGTGTTTGCGCACTTCGGTTCGCGCGAGGATTTGCAGATCGAAGTGGTGAAGCTCTACCACTACCGCTTCGAGCAGGAAGTGTTCTATCCCAGTATCAAGGAGCCGCGCGGCCTGCCGCGCTTGCGCGCGATGTTCGTGCGCTGGATCGAGCGGGTGTCGGTCGAGATCGCATCCGGCTGCATCTACATCAGCGGCGCGGTGGAGTATGACGACCGTCCCGGCGCCATCCGCGACGAGCTTGCGGACATGGTGCGCACTTGGCAGGCCGCGCTGCGGCGTTGCGTGGTGCAAACCATCGAGGAAGGGCATTTGCCGGCCGAGACCGATCCGGATCAACTGGTCTACGAAATGTACGGCTTAATCTTGTCGCTGCATCATGATGCCCGCTTCTTGAAAGTACCCGGCAGCCTGGAGCGTGCCAGGACCGGTTTCGAGCGCCTGATCAAAAGCTATTCGCCAACACTGGCCGCGGAGCGCGGCACCAGCAAGAAGACGAATCCGAGGGCAGCGGCAAAGAAGACTGCCTGACATACCGAGCACCCTTAGCGCGCTTTCCAACGCTTACCACACCAGAAAAAGCCAGACAGGAGAGAAGAGATGCCCCAGTACACCGCCCCCCTGCGCGACATGCAGTTCGTGCTGCATGAATTGCTGAAGGTGGAGGACGAATTCAAGACCTTGCCGCGCCATGCCGAGATCGACAAGGACATCATCAACCAAGTGCTGGAAGAGGGCGGCAAGTTCGCTTCCCAGGTCGTTTTTCCGCTGAACCACAGCGGCGACCGTGAAGGCTGCCGCCTGGACAAGGAAACCCATACGGTCCATACGCCGCAGGGTTTCAAGGAAGCCTATCAGCAGTATGTGGAGGCCGGCTGGCCGGCACTGGCTTGCGATCCCGAGTACGGTGGACAGGGACTGCCGATCGTCCTCAACAACTGCTTCTACGAAATGCTGAATTCGGCCAACCAGGCCTGGACGATGTACCCAGGCCTGTCGCACGGCGCTTATGAAGCGATTCACGCGCACGGCACACCGGAGCAGAAGCAGCTCTATCTGCCGAAGCTGGTATCGGGCGAGTGGACCGGCACGATGTGCCTGACCGAACCGCATTGCGGCACCGATCTCGGCCTGTTGCGCACCAAGGCGGAGCCGCAGGCAGATGGCAGCTACAAAATCACCGGCGGCAAGATTTTCATCTCGGCCGGCGAACATGAAATGTCGCAGAACATCGTGCACCTGGTGCTCGCGCGCCTGCCCGATGCACCCGCTGGCACAAAAGGCATTTCGCTGTTCATCGTGCCGAAGTATTTGCCGAATGCCGATGGCAGCAACGGCGCGCGCAATCCGATCTTCTGCGGCGCGATCGAAGAGAAGATGGGCATCCACGGCAACTCGACCTGCCAGATGAATCTGGACGCAGCGACCGGTTGGCTGATCGGCGAGCCAAACAAGGGCTTGAACGCGATGTTCGTGATGATGAATGCCGCACGCCTGGGCGTGGGCATGCAGTCGCTGGGTCTCACCGAAGTCGCCTACCAGAACGCCGTGGCCTATGCGAAGGACCGCTTGCAGATGCGCAGCCTGTCCGGCCCGAAGGCACCGGACAAGGCGGCGGACCCGATCATCGTGCATCCCGATGTGCGCCGCATGCTGTTGACCGCGCGTGCCTTTGCCGAGGCCGGCCGTGCCTTCACCGGCTACATCGCGCTGCAGATTGATCGCGAGCTGAATCACCCCGATGAGGAAGTGCGCAAGGAAGCTGCCGATGAAGTCGCGCTGCTGACGCCTATCGTCAAGGCCTTCCTGACCGATAACGGCTGGATCGCCACTTCCGAGTGCATGCAGGTCTACGGCGGCCATGGTTACATCGCCGAGTGGGGCATGGAGCAGTATGTGCGCGACGCGCGCATCAACATGATCTACGAAGGCACGAACACGATTCAGTCGCTGGATCTGCTGGGCCGCAAGATCCTGATGGACAACGGCGCCAAGCTGCGCAAGTTCGGCGAGAAGATCAAGGCCTTCGTCGAAGAGAACGGGCTGGACGAAAAGATGTCCGAGTTCGTCACGCCGTTGGGCGACATCGGCGACAAGGTCGGCAAGCTGACGATGGAAATCGGCATGAAGGCTTTCCAGAACCAGGATGAAGCCGGCGCCGCTGCCGTGCCTTATCTGCGTGTGGTCGGGCACATGGTGTTTGCCTACTTCTTCGCGCAGATGGCGAAGATCGCGCTGGAGAAGGAAAACTCCGGCGATAACTTCTACAAGGCCAAGCTGGCGACGGCGCGTTTCTACTTTGCGCGGTTGCTGCCGGAGACGGCGATGTTGATTCGTCAGGCGAGGTCGGGTTCGGCGAACTTGATGG
>DATBUE010000184.1:0-4113 GCA_036516375.1 Noviherbaspirillum sp.
GAAACGGAAGAGATTTGCCATGCGCTTTTGATCGCCAATCTGACGCTGCATCCGCATTCCAGACAGGCATTGATGCTCTCGGCGGAGACGGGGCATATCCTGCTCGCCCAGGATTTCCAACCCGCGTCCTTGAAACCGAGATCTCTCCAGAACGTCCTGGAAAAACTGGCGGAAGGCTCGCTGCGCTGGCGAGACACACTGCGCTAGCCACCAAAATGAAGTCGGCTCGCTGTATGAACCTGTTCAGTGTCTTCTCAATAACAGCGCAAGGAATGCAAGCACGATGAACTGTTTCCTGATGTGCAGTTTGCGCTCACAGTTCTTCCAGCGTCAGCGACACTTCTCCAGACATATGAAGATGGCAGCCGCCTGCATGACAAAAAACGCATCCGCGAGCTGGAGCGGGATCTGCGGCGCAAGGAAAAGGCGCTGGCCGAGACAGCGGCGCTGCTGGTTCTGTCCCGAAAGTACGAGGCGCTGTCGACCGACGGCGAGGACGCATGATTGCGTTGTCGCAGCGCCAGGAGACGATCGCCGATATCGAACAGGCGCAACGCGACGGCGTCCCGCTGGCGGCGGCCTGCGCCGAGCTGGGCATGAGCGTGCGCACCCTGGAGCGCTGGAAGCAAGGCGGGACGGTACGCCCCGACGGTCGACCGGGCGCCCTCCGCCCCGAACCGGCGCACAAGCTGAGCGAAGAAGAGAAGCGGCGCATGCTGGCGATTTGCCACGAAGCGCGCTTTGCCGACCTGCCGCCGGCGCAGATCGTGCCGTGGCTGGCTGACGAAGGCGTGTACGTGGCCTCGGAATCGTCGTTCTACCGAGTGCTGCGCGCGGCCGACGAGCAGCATCACCGGGGTCGCGCCAAGGCGCCGGTGGCCACCGAGCCGACCCGGCACGTGGCGACGGGTCCGAACCAGGTGTGGGTCTGGGATGTGACGTACTTGTCGAGCCGGGTGCGCGGGATGTTCTTTTACCTGTACGCCGTGCTGGACCTGTACAGCCGCAAGATCGTGGCGTGGGAAGTGCATGAACGGGAAGGCGGCGAGGAAGCGGCGGGTTTGATCGAGCGCGCGTGCTGGCGCGAGAAACGCCCGGCGGACAAACCGCTGATTCTGCACGCGGATAACGGTGCGGCACAGACGGCGCACACGCTCAAATCGAAGCTGGAAAGTCTGGGCATCACGCCGTCGCACAGCCGGCCGGCCGGGCGTGTCGGACGACAACGCGCATATCGAAGCATGGTTCCGCACCTGCATGTACACGCCGGGTTATCCTGCCCACGGCCTTGCGACGATTGAGGAGGCGCGGGCGTGGCTGCTGCGCTTCGTGCGTTGGTACAACGAGGACCACATGCATAGCGCCTTGGCCTACGTCACGCCCACACAGCGGCATGGTGGCGAGGATGCGGCAATCCTGGCGCGGCGGCGTCTGGTGTATGCAGCCGCACGCGAGCGCAACCCGTTGCGCTGGAAACGGAACGTGCGTTCGTGGGAGGCGGCCGGACCGGTGTGGTTGAATCCGCCACCGAAGTCGGAGTCGGCACCCGTTGAGATGGGAAACGCCAGTCCTCCGGGTCAAGGGCGCGCAGTGGCGTAGCGCACCCTTGATGCGGACGACTGGTCCGTACGCTCACGCATGGCTGGATGCCGCGCTTCATCGCAGCCAGCCATGCAGAACTGCGGGCGGGTATCGAAGAAGCAGGGCTTCGAGTTGAGAACCGATTTATGCGGCAACTACCTTGCCACGTACCGTTCTGAATTTTCAGGAATTTGGCGTGGTGCCCGCAATTTCAAGAAGCAGGCAGCACGCCAATGCCCTTACGCTGCAAACCCTCAGTCGTCTTTTTTCTCTATAAATGCTTTCAATGCTTTTAGGAGCGTTTCTACAGGTCCGGAACTTTTCAAGATCTCCTCAATACTTTTCTGTGGGCGCCCTCCATCCACATCGTGAGCGTCGGTTTTGGGGGCCGCTTGGTTTTGGTCGGTTTTCGACTGCACTGCTTTACTTGCCGCGGCACCTCCAAGGGTGCTGACGGCTCCTGCAATAAGAGGTCCTAAAAAAAATGGCATGATCTTCTCCTCGACAGTAAATGAGATGTGCACTCTCGCACTTCCATAGGTGTGCATTGGTGCCATTGCAGTTCCATTAATGAGAAGAAATCGAAACGCAGCCAATGCGGCCCGCCCAAACACCAGTGACGAGAACCATCAAGGCCGGCAACTCATATGCGCCGATTACTGGCTTCTCCTGCCCCTTGCCCCGGCCAGAGGAGGCAAGGATGACTGTGTCGTCTTATTTCCCGAGTCCTGAGTAAAATGGCTCGATTCCCTTCGCGCACCGCCTCGATCTCGATGTCCACTGCCCTCACACTTGATGAAGACAACTACTCCCGGATTGCTTCCCGCCTGGAACAGAAGGTATGGGTCGTCGCCTGCCTCTGTGCGGCGTGGTGTGATACCTGCCGCAGCTATCGCACCGGTTTCGAGCAACTGGCGCAGGCGCATCCGGACAAGTGTTTCGTGTGGATCGATATCGAGGATCAGGCGGACGTCGTGGGCGACATCGACGTGGAAAATTTCCCCACGCTGCTGATCCAGAAGAATGACGTCGTCGCTTTTTTCGGAACCGTGCTGCCGGAGCCGAAACTGGCCGAGCGCCTGATCCAGGCGCAGGTGGAAAAAAGTCCGGAGCAGCTCGCGGCCGGTGCGGTGAGCCTCGCTGCATTCAACCTGCGTCCGCGCCTGGGCTGCGTCTGAAGCGGCCTATTGGTTGACATGCGCGGGGAGCGGCGGACGGCTCAGTGCGTCGCCGAAAAGCCTTCTGTGATCCCTTCGTTCTGCATTTTCCTGGGGATCAGTTGCCCGAGTGCCGCCATCAATTCCTGCGGGTCGGCAGGCTTGGTCAGATGCAGATCGAAACCTGCCTCCTGCGCCCGCGCCTTGTCCCCATCCTGGCCATACCCGCTCAGCGCCACCAGCGCGCCACGCCAATCCGGATAGCGCTCGCGCAGCGCGCGCGCCAGTGCAAGTCCGTCCATGTCGGGCAAGCCTATGTCCAGGATTGCCGCATCCGGTGCACGCTCCGCAAACAGTGCCAGACCTTCGGCGGCGCTGTGCGCCAGGCGCACGCTGTAACCGGTCAGGCGCAACAATTCGCCCAGGGTGGCCGCGGCATCGGCGTTGTCGTCGACAACCAGAACCTCGCCACCTTGCGCGACCTTCGCCGGCAGTGCTTGCTGTTGCTTCGGTTCCGGACCGGCTGCCAACGGGAGCGCATCCTCGAACGTGCTGCCCTGCCCCGGTCCGGCACTGCGCGCGGAGACCTTCCCACCGTGCATGTCGACGATGGTCCGCACGATTGCGAGTCCCAGCCCGAGGCCGCCGGAAGCACGCGCCACCGATTGCGGAGCCTGGAAGAAAGTATCGAACACGCGCGCCGCAGTCTCCGGGGTCATGCCTACGCCCTTGTCGTGCACCGCAATTCTGGCCTGCTGGCCTTCGATCCACAGATGCAGCCGTACCTCGCCCTGCGGGCAGTAACGCAACGCGTTCGACAGCAGATTCGTCACCACTTGGAACAGCCTGGTGTCGTCGCCGCGCACCCAGACTTCACCGGGTTCAATCTCGACCCGGATGTCCGCCGGTTCCTGCGATGCTTCGAGCGCACGCTCGACCACGCTGCGCAGGTTCACCACTTCGTTGCGCATCCTGAGCTTGCCCTGGACGATGCGAGCCACGTCCAGCAGGTCGCCGATCAGGCGCGTCATGTGGGTGATATGGCGGCCCATGATCTCGCGCTCGCGTGCGGTGGCGGCGTCGGCCTTCAACTGCATCAATTCCAGCGCGGCGACGATGGGTGCCAGCGGGTTGCGCAATTCATGGCCGAGCATGGCAAGGAACTGGTCTTTCGCCCGTCCGGCTTCTTCCGCCCGCTCCAGCGCCGCATGCAGCGAAGCCAGCAATTCCTGGCGTTCACGCTCGGCGGCAAGCCGGTCGCGCGAGGCATGCTGTAGCGCCTCGCCCACTTCGTTGAGCTCGGCTACTGCCGTATATCCGGCCGCAACCGGTTCGTCCCGCCCCAGCTTTTCCGCCTGCGCGCGCAGATGAGCCA
>DATBUE010000185.1:0-3857 GCA_036516375.1 Noviherbaspirillum sp.
AGATCGAAAAGTCGCGGCTGGAAGAAGTGATGGCGCTGGAGGCGGACCGCATGGCGAATCTGGTGCTGAGCGCGGAAGAATTCGCACCGGAATTGCGCGTGGTGATGGAAGAGCGGCGCCTGCGTACCGATGACCAGCCGATCGCGCTGGTGCACGAGGCGCTTTATGCCACCGCCTTCATGGCTCACCCTTACCGCCATCCGATCGTCGGCTGGATGAGCGACTTGCAGAGCATGACGGTGGACGACGCGCGCGCGTGGTACGAGCGCTGGTATGCGCCGAACAATGCCGTGCTGGTAGTGGTCGGCGATGTCGAGGCCGCGCGCGTGCAGGGGCTGGCGGAGAAGCATTTTGGCCCGATCGGAAAGAGGCCGGTGCCAACGTCCAAGCCGCAGGGCGAACCACCGCAGCGCGGCATCAAGCGCGTGACGGTGAAGGCGCCGGCCGAAAACCCCTACGTGGTGCTCGCATTCAAGGCCCCGACACTGACCGATGTGGAAAAGGATCTGGACCCGTATGCACTGGACGTGCTGGCGGCGGTGCTGGATGGCTATGACAACGCGCGCCTGAATGCGCGTCTGGTGCGCACTGATCGCGTGGCCAACAGCGTCGGCGCCGGCTACTCCAATATCAATCGCGGCCCGGCGCTGTTCATGCTGGACGGCACACCGGTGGCCGGTACCACGACGGCCGAACTGGAGCGGCGCCTGCGTGCGGAAGTCGAGCGCGTCGCGCGCGAAGGCGTGTCCGTGCAGGAATTGCAGCGTGTGAAGACGCAACTGATCGCGAGCCAGATCTACAAACGCGATTCGATCTTCGGTCAGGCCATGGAAATCGGTGTGATGGAGTTGTCAGGCCTGTCCTACCGCGACATCGACCGCATCATTGAAAAGCTGCGGACGGTCACGCCGGAGCAAGTGCAGGCGGTGGCGCGCAAGTACTTCAGCGACGACAACTTGACCGTGGCGACGCTGGTGCCGCTGCCACTGCCGGAGAAGACGGAAGCAGCGCCAGCGCCAACTCCCGCTCTTGCCCATTGAGCCGGACAGCCGTCCGACCTCGCCAAGTAGATCAAGTAAATCAACGGATAGCCAACACATGACGATTGCCCTGATCCGCCACTTCCTGTTTGCCAGTCTGCTCGGTTTCGTCGCCGCAGGCCCTGCTGCGGCCGCGCTCGATATCCAGTCGTGGACGCTGGAAAACGGCGCCCGCGTGCTGTTCGTGGAAAGCCGCGCCATTCCGGTGCTCGATGTGAGCGTGGAGTTCGATGCCGGCACACGCCGCGATCCTGCCGGCCTTGCAGGTACCGCCGAACTGACCAACTCGCTGCTGGCGCTTGGCGTGCGCGCCCAAGGGGCGGAACCGGCGTTAACCGAAGCCGGGATTTCCAATGCCTTTGCGGACATCGCGGCTGAGCGTGGTGGCGACGCTAGCGTGGACCGCGCTGGCCTCACGCTACGCACGCTGTCCAGCCCGGCGGAACGATCGGCGGCCGTGACCCTGCTGGCGCGTGTGCTGGCCCAGCCCAGTTTTCCCGAAAGCCTGCTGCAGCGCGACCGCGCGCGCATGATTGCCGCGATCAAGGAAGACCTGACCAAGCCGGAGGCGATAGCCGAAAAAGCCTTCTGGCGCGCGCTGTATGCGGAGCACCCGTACGGACAGCAGGCCGACGTGGCTTCCGTGCAGAAAATACGGCGCGAGGACATCGTCCGTTTTCATCGCACCCACTACGTTGCCAATCGCGCGGTGGTGGCGATGATCGGCGCGGTTTCTCGTGCAGAGGCCGATGCCATCGCCCGCGAGCTGACGCACCGCCTGCCGCGCGGTTCAGCGCTGCCGGCTCTTCCGCCGGTGAAAGTGCAGTCGGCGCGCGAGCAATGGATCGCGCACCCGGCTTCGCAAGCCCATATCGCGCTCGGCATGCCGGCGCTGGAGCGCGGCGATCCGGATTATTTTCCGCTGATGGTCGGTAACTACACGCTGGGTGGGGGCGGCTTCGTGTCGCGCCTGATGAACGAAGTGCGGGAAAAGCGCGGGCTGGCCTACAGCGTCTACAGCTATTTCAATCCGCTCGCCCAACCCGGCCCCTTTGAGACCGGCCTGCAGACCCAGAAATCCGAGGCGGAGAATGCCTTGAAGGTGGTGCGTGAAACGATTGCCGGCTTCCTGCGCGAAGGCCCGAGCGAGCAGGAAGTGCAAGCCGCCAAGGACAACCTGGTCGGTGGCTTCGCGCTGCGCATCGACAGCAACCGCAAGATCCTGGACAACATCGCGATGATCGGCTTCTACGGCTTGCCGCTCGATTACCTCGATACCTGGACCGACAAGGTTGCGCAGGTCAGCGCTGCCGATATTCGCGCGGCATTCGGGCGCGCACTGGCGATGGACCGCCTCTCGACCGTAGTGGTCGGGGGAGCACGCCAGTGACGGGGACCAGGACGGCGGCCGTCAAGCCGGCGCGCAAGACAGCTAGGCCGGCGGCTGGTGCTGCCCATCGGGTGCGCATCATCGGTGGGCAATGGAAACGCACGTTGCTGCCGGTACTGGACGCGCAAGGCTTGCGGCCGACCCCGGACCGGGTGCGCGAAACGGTATTCAACTGGCTCAACCATTTGTTCGGTGCGAACTGGACTGGCACACGGTGCCTGGACCTGTTCGCCGGCAGCGGTGCGCTCGGCTTCGAGGCGGCCAGCCGCGGCGCGGCCGAAGTGGTGATGGTGGAGGATCACGCGCCGGCAGTGCGCCAACTGGAAGCCGTTGCCGCCAAGCTGCAAGCGCAGCAGGTGCAGATAAGGCGCGCCGATGCGCTGGCTGCGGTACGTTCGCTGGCGCAAGCAGGACGGCAGTTCCGGGTCATCTTCCTCGATCCGCCCTATCATCAGGGATGGCTGGAGAAGATGCTTCCGGAATGCGAGCGCGTGCTGGAACCCGGCGGGCTGATCTATGCCGAATCCGAATTCACGCTGGAACAGGACGAGCAGGCACTTCCTGCATGGATGAGCGGTTGGGAAGCGCTGCGCTCGGACCGTGCTGGCGTAGTTTTCTATCATTTGCTGCAACGCAATAGTGCGCCGCGAATTGCGGCATAATGCGCGTTCCGCAATTTCCCCCAGCACAGGGCAGGGAGCCGAAATGGTCACAGCAGTCTATCCGGGCACCTTCGACCCGCTCACGCGCGGGCACGAAGATCTGGTGCGCCGGGCTTCCGGCCTGTTCGACAAGTTGGTCGTTGGCGTGGCCATCAGTGCCAACAAGCGCCCCTTCTTCTCTCTCGATGAGCGCCTGTCCATCGCTAATGAAGTGCTCGGGCATTACCCGAACGTGCAAGTCGAGAGCTTTTCCGGCTTGCTGAAGGATTTTGTGCGCGCACACGATGCACGCGTGATCGTGCGCGGCCTGCGCGCAGTATCCGACTTCGAATATGAATTCCAGATGGCCGGCATGAACCGCTATCTGTTGCCGGACGTCGAAACCCTGTTCCTGACGCCATCGGACCAGTACCAGTTCATTTCCGGCACCATCGTGCGCGAGATCGCCACGCTGGGCGGCGATGTGTCGAAATTCGTCTTCCCCTCGGTCGAGAAATGGCTGAAGGAGAAGATCGCAAAGGGCAATAACTGAGGCGGCAATCATGGCCTTGATGATCACCGACGACTGCATCAATTGCGACGTGTGCGAGCCCGAGTGCCCGAACGACGCGATTTACATGGGCCCCGAGATCTACGAGATCGACCCCAACAAGTGCACCGAGTGCGTGGGTCATTTCGACGAGCCGCAGTGCCAGCAGGTGTGCCCGGTCGCCTGCATTCCTTTCAATCCCGCCTGGCGCGAAACCCGCGAAGAGCTGCAGGCAA
>DATBUE010000186.1:0-2667 GCA_036516375.1 Noviherbaspirillum sp.
TGAAACTGGGGGACTTTTCGCTATGGAAAGTACACAGGCCCATGTAATTGGCCCCGCCCTTTTTCAGCTGCACGTAGCGCCCTACCACGTCGACGATGTCGACGCGATTGAGCAGATCGGTAATGAATGATTGCGGAATCACTTGGCTTACACAGTGTTTGGCTCAGGTCAGACTATACCGCAGGCCTCGCTGGAAATTGATTTACAACAAGGAGGACCCGGAAGAGGCCTCCTTGTTGCGTTTGCGATCCATTACGCGCCCGACAGCGCTTTCTTGACGAGGTTCGATACGACCGTCATGTCGGCGCGGCCAGCCAGCTTCGGCTTGACGATGCCCATGACCTTGCCCATATCCTGCGGACCGGCGGCGCCCGAGGCGGCAACGGCCGCGGCGACTTCGGCGGCGATTTCCTCGTCCGACAGACCGGCCGGCATGTAGGCGACCAGCACGTCGAGCTCGGCCTTTTCGATCTCGGCCAGGTCCGGACGGTTGCCGGCTTCGAATTGCGTGATCGAGTCCTTGCGCTGCTTGATCATCTTCTCGACGATGGCGATGGTCTGCTGGTCGTTCACTTCGATCTGCTCGTCGACTTCCTTGCGCTTGATTTCAGCCAGCAGCAGGCGGATGGTGGCGAGCTTGCCGGCTTCCTTGGCGCGCATTGCCGCTTTCATGTCGTTGGAGATTTGTTCTTTCAGGCTCATGGCATCCTCGAGGATAGATGGGTGCAAACAACAAAACCCGCCGCGGTCACAACCAGGGCGGGTTCAAGAGACTTCTAGCAGCTACCGGGACGGGCAGATGCCGGCGTCACCGGACTTTTGCCGGCTGGACAGTCTTAGTACAGTTTTTTCGGCAGTTGCTGGCTGCGGATGCGCTTGTAGTGGCGCTTCACGGCAGCGGCGAGCTTGCGCTTGCGCTCTGCAGTTGGCTTTTCGTAGAACTCGCGAGCGCGCAGTTCAGTCAGCAGACCGGTTTTTTCGATAGTGCGCTTGAAGCGACGCATAGCGACTTCGAACGGCTCGTTTTCTTTAAGGCGGATAGTGGTCATGTAAAAATCAAACCGTTGGATTTAGGGAAGAACGAAATTCTAGCAGCTTTTGACAAGCAGTGGAAGAGTTTACTGGGATGTGCTCAATTAACCACATGCGGGCCTATTGTGGCTCGGCCTTGGCCGGCGTGCTGGGGTTAGTGGGGCTGTTGCCTGCGCTGCTGTTGTGCGCTTCGTCCTCGTGGGCACGAGTGCCCACCCTACGGGAAACGCCGCAGGCCGCTGGCGCGGAAGACCCCGACGCCGCAACTGATTACACGCTCTGGCCGGCGGCGAAGCCGGAGGCCCAGGCCCACTGGAAGTTGTAGCCGCCGAGCCAGCCGGTGACGTCGACGGTTTCGCCGATGAAGTACAAACCCGGCACTTTGTTTGCCATCATGGTCTGCTGGGACAGCTCGCGGGTGTCGACGCCGCCCAGGGTCACTTCAGCCTTGCGGTAGCCTTCCGAGCCGGTGGGCACGATGGCCCAGCGGTTGATGGCGTCGCCGAGTTTGCGCAGCTTGGCGTCGGGCATGTCGGCCAGGCGAGCGTCGGGGGCGAAACCGTTGGCGACCAGCAGGCCTTCGGCCAGGCGTGCCGGCAGCCATTGCGCCAGGACGTTGCCGAGCTGCTTCTTGACCGTCGTTTTTGCGCCGATCAATTCCTCGGCCACGTCCATTTCCGGCAGCAGGTCGAGCACGATGGGCGTGCCCGGTTGCCAGTAGCTGGAAATCTGCAGGATCGCCGGGCCCGACAGGCCGCGGTGGGTGAATAGCAGGTCTTCTCGGAAATACCCTTTCTTGGCGCCCTTCCCCTTGCCGGAGCCGGTCGAGACGTCCACTTCCAGCGCGATGCCGGCCAGCGGCGCGAACGGCGCCCAGCTCGGGCCGTCGAAGGTCAGCGGCACCAGGCCCGGGCGCGGCTCGATCACGTTCAGGCCGAACTGGGTCGCAATGCGATAGCCGAGGTCGGTCGCGCCGATCTTCGGGATCGACAGGCCCCCGGTGGCGATCACGACGCTGCTTGCTGCGATGTCGCCGTGGTCGGTGGCGATGACGAAGCCGTCTTCCCCCTTGTCGATCGATTCGACCTTGCACGGCATGCGCCAGCTGACCTCGCCCTTCAGGCATTCCGATTTCAGCATGTCGATGATCTGCTCGGCCGAGTCGTCGCAGAACAGCTGGCCGCGGTGTTTCTCGTGGTGGCCGATGCGGTAGCGCTTGACCAACGCGAGGAAATCCTGGGCCGTGTAGCGCGACAGCGCGCTCTTGCAGAAGTGCGGGTTCTCGGACAGGTAGTTCTGGTGGGTGGCGTTGATGTTGGTGAAGTTGCAGCGCCCGCCGCCGGAAATACGGATCTTTTCCGCCAGCTTGCCGGCGTGGTCGATCAGCACCACGCGCTTGCCGCGCTGGCCGGCCACGGCCGCGCACATCATCCCGGCCGCGCCCGCGCCGATTACCGCTACATCGAATTGTTTTGCCATGCCTGCCGCCCTGCCCTCGCAGGTTCCCCGTGAATCGCCAAACCGGCCATTGTAAACGTTCGGGCAGCCAACGCACAGCCCGGCCGCGAAAACGGGGAGCCGATGTCACACCTCGTCGCCGTCCTGCACGTAAAGGTCGCGGCCGTTGAGGATGGT
>DATBUE010000187.1:0-6458 GCA_036516375.1 Noviherbaspirillum sp.
CCTGATTGCATTAAGTCAGTTGCCGCCTCTGCAGGAAATCGCCGGCGGCATCGGTACTCTCTTGCCTGGATTGCAACCCATGCCCGCAGAACCATCCTTTAAGGATGGGGAAGATACGGCTTTGAGCGTCGCCACGTCTTCGCCTGTCCGGGACGAAGAAGACCCCCTTGCACAACCTGTGCCCGAAACCGCGGACGAACACTCCGAAGGCCCAGCAGGTGCGCCTGTCCCTCCTAACCAATCTGTCAACGATGAACCGAGCCAATCCCAGTGACGTACCGGAAGTAACGGAAATGCGCAAGTCGGCCGAGAGTTCGCCAGAGGCGTCTTCAAGCCCCAAGCGTGCAGGCGATGAGCGCCAGGAAAAGGGGGGCGAACCCAAGCGCGGATTACGCGGCCCGCGCAATTTGCGGCGTGCGCGCCCCCGCCCAGGTGGCGGGGAAAACGCTGCGCATGGGCGTGGACAACCGCAGGAGCAGGGGGGCGAAAAAATGCGGCCCGCACGAGATGGTCAAGGCGCGCAGGGGGGCGTTGGCCGGCGCAAGGGTAAGGCGGGCGTGCGGGTGGATGGCAAGGCGGCCCGCAAGGTCGGCGGCGCAGAAGATATTTTTGCCTTCGTGACTTCCGATGCCTATGACAAGCAAGTGGCGAACGACGGTGGCGCGCGCGCGCGCAAGGTGGTGCGGCGCGATCTTACTGCGGAGGACGACGCGCCGAAGTTGCACAAGGTTTTGGCTGAGGCTGGACTGGGCTCGCGCCGTGACATGGAGGAGCTGATCATCGCCGGAAGGGTTTCTGTCAATGGGGAGCCGGCGCATATCGGACAACGCATTCTTCCAACAGATCAGGTCCGCATCAACGGCAAATTAATACAGCGCAAAGTCAGTAAGCGTCCTCCGCGCGTGCTGGTGTATCACAAGCCGGCAGGTGAGATCGTCAGCACCAGCGATCCGGAGGGACGTCCTTCCGTATTTGAGCGGCTGCCAACCATGAAGGCTGGAAAATGGCTTGCCGTCGGCAGGCTGGATTTCAACACCGAGGGGCTATTGCTCTTCACGACTTCCGGCGACTTGGCCAATCGCCTCATGCATCCCCGCTATGGCATCGAGCGTGAATATGCAGTGCGGACACTGGGGGAGCTGGAAGAGGGCATGCGCCAGAAGCTCCTGAGCGGCGTGGAATTGGAGGATGGCCTTGCCCAGTTTTCGAAGATTTCCGACGGCGGAGGGGATGGTGTGAACCGCTGGTATCGCGTCATCATCGGGGAGGGGCGTAACCGCGAAGTGCGACGGATGTTCGAAGCCGTCGGGCTGACGGTGTCCCGATTGATTCGCACGCGCTACGGTGCGATGACCTTGCCGAGTTCGCTCAAGCGCGGGCGGTGGGAAGAGTTGGATGAACATGCAGTGCGCAAACTGATGGCGGCGAGCGGGTTGGAGAAAGCTGCCTCGCAAGGAAATGGGCAGCGTCAGGCGGGTAATGGCAATTCCGGCCAAGTGTCAGGGCGTAAGCGGCCCGGCAACGGCACTGCCAAGCCGCGACAGCCGGACCCGCTGCAGACTGCGCTGGGCTTTCCTGATTCGGGGCAGGCGCGGCGACGCGGATTCGGACAGGATCGTGGTTTCGTTCCTGGCATGGGTGGCCCGCGTCGACGCGGCCGTCCATAAACAGGCGCGAGTCCGTTTTCATTGCGGTACGCTAAAATTCTGTTTATAATTAGCGAGTTAACGCAAGCCGTTACGGATTGCTGGATTTTGCGTCCGGCAACAGGGAAAGAGCTGCGCGTGAGCGGGCAATAAGAAAGATGGGCAGATGCCCATTTTTTTTTTCTTCGACGGTTTTGTATGAGTTGGACGAATGGAGAGCGTCGGTGCGTTTGCATGATCTGATCGAGAAAACCGTTGCGGCACTTGAATATGACTTGGTCGACCTCGAACAGGCAGCAAAGGGCGTGCTGCGCGTGTACATCGATTTTCCGGAAGACACGGATGGGTCGATCACTGTCGAGGATTGCGAAAAAGTGAGCCATCAGTTGACGCATCTTTTGACGGTCGAAAATGTCAGTTATGAACGACTTGAAGTGTCATCCCCGGGGCTGGATCGCCCTCTGAAGAAGCTTGCGGATTTCGCTCGTTTTGCCGGGCAGGAAGCCGTGGTCAAGCTGCGTATGCCGATGGCTTCTGCATCGAACCGCAAGTCGTTTCAAGGCGTGCTGCATGCGCCGGAAGGCGAGATGCTGAGACTGGAATTCGAAGGAAAAGAAGGGCCGGCGATGCTGGAATTCACGCTCGCCGATGTGGACAAGGCACGCCTGGTGCCGAAAGTGGACTTTAGGAGCCGCAAAGCATGAGTCGCGAAGTATTGTTATTGGTCGATGCGTTGGCACGCGAAAAGAACGTCGACAAGGAGATCGTTTTCGGTGCGCTCGAGCATGCGCTTGCGCAGGCGACCAAGAAGCGTTACGAAGGTGACGTCGACGTGCGTGTCTCCATCGATCGCGAGACCGGCGAGTTCGAGTCCTTCCGGCGCTGGCATGTGGTGCCCGACGAAGCCGGCCTTCAATTGCCCGACCAGGAAGTGCTGCACTTCGAGGCCAAGGAACAAATTCCGGATATCGAGGTGGACGACTATATCGAAGAACCGATCGAGTCGCTCGACTTCGGACGCCGCTTTGCACAGGATACGAAGCAGATTGTCCTGCAACGTATTCGTGATGCGGAGCGCGAGCAGATCCTGGCCGATTTCCTGGCCCGCGGCGACGCATTGGTCACCGGCACCATCAAGCGCATGGAGCGCGGCGATGCGATCGTTGAGTCCGGCAAGATTGAGGCGCGCCTGCCGCGCGACCAGATGATCCCCAAGGAAAACCTGCGCGTGGGCGACCGCGTCCGTGCTTTCATCCTGCGCATCGATCGTGGTGCACGTGGCCCGCAGGTAATTCTGTCGCGCACGGCGCCGGATTTCATCGCCAAGTTGTTTGAGCTGGAAGTGCCGGAAATCGAACAGGGGTTATTGGAAATCAAGAGTGCCGCCCGTGACCCCGGGGTGCGCGCGAAGATCGCTGTATTTACGAATGACAAGCGGATTGACCCGATCGGTACTTGCGTAGGCATGCGCGGTTCGCGTGTTCAAGCGGTGACCGGTGAGCTGGGCGGCGAGCGTGTCGACATCGTATTGTGGTCGGACGATCCGGCACAGTTCGTGATTGGCGCGCTGGCACCGGCGAACGTTTCCTCCATCGTGGTCGATGAGGAAAAGCATGCGATGGACGTGGTGGTGGATGAAGAAAACCTCGCCATCGCGATCGGTCGTGGCGGCCAGAACGTGCGACTGGCTTCGGAGTTGACGGGCTGGCAGATCAACATCATGACGGCCGAGGAATCTGCGGACAAGTCGGCGGCAGAAGCTGCGCTCGTGCGCAATCTGTTCATGGAAAAGCTGGATGTCGACGAGGAAGTGGCCGATATCTTGGTCGAGGAAGGCTTTGCCAGTCTCGAAGAGATTGCCTACGTGCCGATTACCGAGATGCTGGATATCGAGGCATTCGACGAAGACACCGTCAACGAGTTGCGCAGCCGCGCACGCGATGCGCTTGTGACGGAAGCGATTGCGTCGGAAGAGGGGCTGGAAGGCATGGAAGAGGCGCTGGCCAACCTGGAGGGCCTCGATCGCGTTACCGCTGGCAAGCTGGGCTTGGTCGGGGTGAAGACGGTGGCTGCTTTTGCCAGCATGGCGTATGACGAATTCGGTGCCGTGCTGGCATTGCCGATCGAGCGTGCGCGTGAATTGATTGAAAACGGATTTGCAGATGTGTCCGACGATGAAATGCGGCTGATCGATACCAAGTATGACGATACCGCGCGCGAGTTGCAGGAAGCGGCCCGTTCGCTGGTCGCAGCGGCCTGATCGCTTATCCATCACCGTCGAGCACATAGAAAAGAGGACTGAATGGCGAGTACCAACGTTGCCCAATTTGCCACCGAACTGAAGATGCCGGCCGACCTGCTGTTGACCCAATTGCGGGCGGCCGGTGTCGAGAAGAGTTCGGCGTCCGATCCCTTGTCCAAAGAGGACAAGGACAAGTTGTTGAGCCATCTGCGCCGTGCACATGGAGCGGCGCCTGACGGTGAAAAGAAAAAGATCACGCTGACGCGCAAGCAGACCACAGAGATCAAGCAGGCCGATGCGAGCGGCAAGTCGCGCACGATCCAGGTTGAGGTGCGCAAGAAGCGCACCTTCATCAAACGCGATGAGCCGGCAGCCGACGAGGTGGTGCCGGCAGTACCGGTGATCGATGAAGCCGAGCAGGCACGGCGTGACGAGGAATCACGGCGTCAGGCGGAACTCATCGCTCGCCAGGAAGCGGAATTGCGTGAGAAGCAGGAGCGGCTGGCGAAGCTCGAAGCCGAGAAGGAAGAGCAGGCCAAGGCAATGCGCGAGCGCGAGGCCGCGGAAGAAGCCGCGCGCGTGGCTGCGGCTGCGGTGAACGCTGCTGCGGCCAATCCGGGTGCAGCCTCTGCCGAAGAGGACAAGAAGCGCGCCGACGAAGAGGAAGCCAAGCGCAAGGCAGCCGAGCAGGCTGCACGCGAGGAGGCCGAACGTGCTGCTGCCACCGAGCGTGCCCGCAAGGCGGTCGCGGACGAGGTCGCGCAGATCAAGGCGATGATGAACGCGCCGCGCAAGGTCGTGAAGGCACCCGAGCCGGCACCCGTGGCTAAGGCCGCCGACGGGACGCTGCACAAACCTGCGGACAAGAAGCCGGGCGTGGACAAGAAACCCGTTGCCGGCGACAAGAAGTCGATCAAGTCGGCCAACGTGTCTTCGACCTGGCAGGACGACGCGAAGAAGCGCACCGGATTGAAGACACGTGGGGCGGCGCCGACTGGCGGTCGTGACGGCTGGCGTAGCGGCCCGCGCGGCCGCCGCGGACATGGCCACAACGACGACCGCGAGAGCAATTTCCAGGCGCCGACCGAAGCCATCGTGCGCGATGTGCATGTGCCGGAAACCATCACCGTGGGCGAGTTGGCGCACAAGATGGCGGTCAAGGCATCAGAGGTCATCAAGCATCTGATGAAGCTGGGACAAATGGTCACCATCAACCAGGTTCTGGATCAGGAAACTGCAATGATCGTGGTCGAGGAAATGGGCCATCGTGCGCATGCCGCCAAGCTCGACGACCCGGAAGCCCTGCTGGAAGAAACCGGTGAACATGCCGATGCAGAGTTGCTGCCGCGCGCACCGGTCGTAACCGTGATGGGCCACGTCGACCACGGCAAGACCTCGCTGCTGGACTACATTCGCCGCGCCAAGGTGGCCGCGGGTGAAGCCGGCGGGATTACCCAGCACATCGGCGCCTATCACGTCGAGACGCCGCGCGGAATCATTACCTTCCTGGATACGCCGGGCCACGAGGCGTTCACGGCAATGCGTGCACGCGGTGCCAAGGCGACCGACATCGTGATTCTGGTGGTCGCGTCCGACGACGGCGTGATGCCGCAGACGAAGGAGGCGATCGCGCATGCCAAGGCTGCAGGCGTGCCGCTGGTAGTCGCGATCAACAAGATAGACAAGCAGGGGGCCAATCCAGACCGCGTGACCCAGGAACTGATTGCAGAAGGTGTGGTGCCGGAAGCCTACGGTGGCGATGCCCCCTTCGTTCCGGTTTCGGCCAAGACCGGCCAGGGTATCGACGAATTGCTGGAAAACGTCTCGCTGCAGGCCGAGGTGCTGGAGTTGACGGCGCCGGTCGAGGCCAATGCCAAGGGCCTGGTCATCGAAGCCAAGCTGGACAAGGGACGCGGCCCGGTTGCGACGATCCTGGTGCAATCCGGCACCTTGAAGCGCGGCGACGTGGTGCTGGCCGGCTCGGCCTATGGCCGGGTACGGGCTATGCTGGACGAGAACGGCAAGAGCATTGCCTCCGCGGGACCGTCGATTCCGGTCGAAATCCAGGGTCTGGCCGAAGTGCCTGCCGCTGGCGAGGAAGTGATGGTCATGGCCGACGAACGCAAGGCGCGCGAAATCGCGTTGTTCCGTCAGGGCAAGTTCCGCGACGTGAAGCTGGCCAAGCAGCAAGCCGCGAAGCTGGAAAACATGTTCGAGCAGATGGGCGAAGGCGAGGTCAAGAACCTGCCGCTGATCATCAAGGCCGACGTACAGGGTTCGCAGGAAGCGATCGTGCATACGATGCAAAAGCTGTCCACCGACGAAGTGCGGGTGCAGATCGTGCACGCGGCCGTCGGCGGCATCAGCGAATCGGATGTCAACCTAGCCGTGGCGTCGAAGGCGGTCATCATCGGCTTCAACACGCGCGCCGACGTGTCGGCGCGCAAGCTGGCCGAGGCCAGCGGCATCGATATCCGCTACTACAACATCATCTACGACGCAGTGGATGACGTGAAGGCGGCGATGTCGGGCATGCTGGCGCCGGAAAAACGCGAGCAGGCGCTCGGCTT
>DATBUE010000188.1:0-7029 GCA_036516375.1 Noviherbaspirillum sp.
ACTTCCCAGCGGCCCTCGCCGCTTTTCTTGGCGTCGATCGCGACAACGATGCATTGGGAGCCATACTTTTGCGCGGCATCGGCCACCATCTGGGGATTCGCGACGGCGGTGCTGTTGACGCTGATCTTGTCGGCGCCGGCATTGAGCAAACGACGCACGTCGTCCACCGTGCGCACCCCGCCACCAACGGTCAGCGGAATGAAGACTTGCGAAGCGACAGCCTCGATGATGTGCAGGATCAGGTCGCGGCCATCGGAGGTCGCGGTGATGTCGAGGAAGGTGAGTTCGTCCGCGCCTTGTTCATCGTAGCGGCGTGCGATTTCCACCGGATCCCCGGCGTCGCGCAATTCGACGAAATTGACGCCCTTGACCACTCGCCCGGCAGTAACGTCCAGGCAGGGAATGACGCGTTTGGCAAGGCTCATTCTTCGGCCGCTTCCAGCCCACCCAGTTGGTCTGCCCGCTCCTGCGCTTCGCGCAGTTTCAGCGTGCCCTCATAGATCGAGCGGCCGCAGATCACGCCTTCGATACCCTCGTCTTCGACCGCGCACAGGGCTTCGACGTCCTTGATGTTGTGCACGCCGCCGGAGGCGATGATGGGAATGCTGACACTCTGCGCCAGCTTCACGGTCGCTTCGATGTTGACCCCGGCCATCATGCCGTCGCGGCCAATATCGGTATAGACGATCGCTTCGCACCCGTAGTCCTCGAATTTCTTGGCCAAGTCGATCACTTCATGACCCGACAATTTGCTCCAGCCATCGGTGGCAACCTTGCCATCCTTTGCGTCGAGCCCGACGATGATCTGCCCCGGGAAAGCGCTGCAGGCATCGTGCAGGAAGCCGGGGTTCTTTACCGCTGCGGTACCGATGATGATGTAGGAGAGACCATCGTCAAGGTAGCGCTCGATCGTGTCGAGGTCGCGAATGCCGCCGCCCAACTGAATCGGTATTTCCTCGGTATCGTTGGCTTCGGCGAACTCGCGCACGACCGCGATGATGGACTTGACCGCAGACTCGTTCTTCGGCTTGCCGGCGAAGGCGCCGTTCAAATCGACCAGGTGCAGGCGACGGGCTCCCTGTTCCAGCCAGTGGCGTGCCATCTGTGCGGGATCGTCGGAAAACACTGTCGCTTGTTCCATGTCGCCCTGCTTCAGGCGTACACAGTGGCCGTCCTTGAGGTCAATGGCGGGTATCAGCAGCATGGCATCGAGCGTGGTGAGTGAAGGGACTAGGGATTCCAGAAAACGAAATTCTTGTAGAGCTGCAAGCCTGCGCTCGCGCTCTTCTCAGGGTGAAACTGGGTCGCAAATATGTTGTCACGCGCAACAGCGCAGGTAAACGGACCGCCGTAGTCGGTCTGTGCTGCGATATCGTCGTTGCGTTCTGGGGCCGCGAAATAGCTGTGCACGAAATAGAAATAGCTGCCATCGGCGATTCCTTCCCAGAGCGCATGCGGACGGGTTTGCCGCACACGGTTCCACCCCATCTGCGGCACCTTGTAACGCGAACCGTCTGCCTGGGTCAAGGTGTCGAGGCGAAAGCGCACCACTTTGCCCGGCAACAGGCCCAGGCCGGGCGTGTTGCCTTCCTCGCTCATTTCAAACAGCATCTGCTCGCCCACACACACGCCCAGCAGCGGCTTGTTGCGGCTGGCTTCCTTCACGGCCTCCAGCAAGCCGGAGTCTCGCAGACTGCGCATGCAATCCGGCATCGCGCCCTGTCCGGGCAGGACGATGCGGTCTGCCGCCCTCACTGCGGCCAGCTCTCCGGATATGGAGACATCCGCTTCCGGGGCCGCATGGCGCAAGGCCTGGGCCACCGAGCGCAGATTGCCCATGCCGTAGTCGACAACAACGATCTTGGTCATTTCAGTAAGGCGTCATGGCGCGGCTGGAATGGCGCGCGTTCCTGGCTTAAAGACTGCCCTTGGTCGAAGGGATGGTTCCCGCTGCGCGCGGATCGAGTTCTGCAGCCATGCGTAGCGCGCGGCCGAAAGCCTTGAAAACGGTTTCGCACTGGTGGTGCGCGTTGGCGCCGCGCAGGTTATCCACGTGCAAGGTCACGAGAGCGTGATTGACGAAGCCCTGGAAGAATTCGCGGGTCAGGTCGACATCGAAGCCGCCGATCATCGCGCGCGTGAAAGGCACATTGAATTCGAGGCCCGGCCGACCCGAGAAGTCGACCACCACACGCGACAGCGCCTCATCCAGGGGTACATACGCGTGGCCATAACGGCGCACGCCCTTCTTGTCGCCTATCGCTTTGGCGAAAGCCTGGCCAAGGGTGATGCCGACATCCTCAACCGTATGATGCGCATCGATGTGCAAGTCGCCATTGGCCTCGATGTCGAGATCGATCAGACCGTGACGCACGATCTGGTCGAGCATGTGGTCGAGGAAGGGAACGCCGGTGTTCAGCTTTTGCTGGCCGGTGCCGTCGAGGTTGATCGCGACGCGAATCTGCGTCTCGTTCGTATTGCGAACAATCTCTGCTGCGCGCGCGGTGGACATATCGGTAGCTACTTGGTGGGCGATGCCAGCGACGCCTTGAAAGCGTCGAGGAAAATGCGGTTTTCGTCGGGAGTGCTCACGGTGATCCGCAAGCAATTTTGCAGTAACGGGTGCATTTTACCGACATTTTTGATCAGAACCTTGCGTTCCAGGAGCGCAGCGTTGACCGCATCCGCGCTCGGGTTCGGAGCATCGATGCGCACCAGCAGGAAATTGGCGGCCGACGGGAAGACATGTACACCTGGCAGATGAGCCAATTCGACGGCAAGCCGCTCGCGCGCGGCGCGCAGTTCAGCCGCTTGGGCGTCGAGCACCGGCAGATGATCGAGCAGGAATTCGGCAGCAGCCTGGGTCAGCACGTTCACGTTGTAGGGCGGGCGCACCTTTTCCAATTGCTCGAGCAATCCGGCGCTCGCGCTCATGTAGCCGAGACGAATGCCGGCCAGTCCGAGCTTGGACACTGTGCGCATGACGACCAGATTGGCGAACTCGGGCAGGCGCTCCATGAAGCTCTTTTGCGCGAAGGGCTGGTAGGCCTCGTCCACGACGACCAGGCCAGTGTCACCCACCGCATGAATGATTTCCACCATCGTCGCCTCGTCGTAGAGGTTGCCGGTCGGGTTATTCGGATAGGCGAGATAGGTGATGGCCGGACGGTGTTCGGCAATGGCGGCCAGCATCGCGGCCTTGTCCAGACCCAGATCCGGCTGCAGCGGCACGCTGACAAACTCCATGCCGGCAAAACGCGCGGACATTGCGTACATGACGAAACCCGGCAATGGCGCCAGCACCTTTGCACCCGCGCGTGCGCAGGCCACCGACAGCAGCGTGATCAATTCGTCCGAGCCATTGCCGAGTATCAGGTCATATCCAGCGGGCACGCCGAGCCGCTCCGCGATCTTGGCCTTCAAATCCGCATAGGACGCAACCGGATAGCGGTTCAGAGCGACTTCGGCCAGACGCTGGCCGAGCTCGACACGCAAGGCCTGCGGCAAGGGATAAGGATTCTCCATTGCGTCGAGCTTGATGAAGCCGCTCGCATCCGGCACGTGATAGGCAGCAAGGGCTCGGATGTCGGCACGGATGACGTTTTCGATCAGGGACATGATGGGAGCTGGGTGTTGGTTGATCTCATGCAGCCGATTCTTGAAGATCGAGTGCAGCCAGGCGGGATTCGATGAGGGCACAGTAGCGCGGATTCAATTCAAACCCGACGAACTGCCGGCCACACTGGCGCGCGGCAACCGCCGTGGTGCCGCTGCCCATGAACGGATCCAGCACGACACCGCCCGACGGGCAGGACGCCTTGATCATGCGCTCGACGATTTCCAGCGGTTTCTGGGTCGGATGGTCGGCACGCTCACGGTGCTCGCGGTGCAGGCGCGAGATGCTCCAGACATCCTTCGGGTTGTAACCCAGCTCGAGCCACTTGGCACCGACGAAGATGGAACGTGAGCGCGCCTTCTTGGTTTCGGCGTCGTAGGGAATGCGTACCGCATCGAGATCGAAATGATAATCCCGCGCTTTGGCGAAGAAGCCGATTGTGTCGTGCACGGATGAGAAGCGGCGCGTGCTGCCGCCCATCGAGGGCACGCGCCGATCCCAGATGATCTCGTTGAGCATCGTCATGCGCTTTTTCAGCATCACGAAGATTTCGGGCGAATAGCGCCAGGTCAGGAAGATGTAGAAGCTGGCGTTGGGCTTGAGCTTGGGCAGGACGAGGTCGACCCACTGTTCGGTCCAGCGCAGATAGGCATCAGCGTCGAGCTTGTCGGAATCATTCCCGTAATCCTTGCCCAGTCCATACGGCGGATCGGCGATCAACAGGTCGACGCTGGCGTCGGGAATGCGCGCCAAGCCTTGCAGGGCGTCTTCGCAGAAGACGCGGTTCAGCCAGTCGCTCATCGTCGGGGCTTCATTTCAAGCGATACTCGGCCGATTTGGCGTGCGCCTGCAAGCCTTCGCCATAAGCCAGTTCGGCCGCCACCTTGCCCAAGGTCTGGGCGCCGGCTTCGCTGACGTGAATGATCGAGGAGCGCTTCTGGAAATCGTAGACGCCGAGCGGCGACGAAAAACGTGCAGTGCGCGAAGTCGGCAACACGTGGTTCGGACCAGCGCAGTAGTCGCCCAGCGCTTCCGACGAATAGCGCCCAAGGAACATCGCGCCAGCGTGTCGGATCTTGTCCGCCCAGCGTTGCGGCTCGTGCGAAGAGATTTCCAGGTGCTCGGCCGCGATGAAGTTCGCGATCTCGCAGGCTTCTTCCATGTCGCGAGCCTTGATCAGCGCGCCGCGATCCGTCAGGGAAGTGCGAATCACGTCCTGGCGCGGCATTGCCCCAAGCTGGCGGTTGAGGCTGGCCTCGACTTGTGCCAGGTAATCGGCATCGGGGCAGACCAGAATCGATTGCGCCAACTCGTCGTGTTCGGCCTGCGAGAACAGATCCATCGCCACCCAATCCGGATCGGTCGTGCCGTCGCACAGCACGAGGATTTCGGAAGGACCGGCAATCATGTCAATGCCGACGACACCGAACACGCGGCGCTTGGCAGCGGCCACATAGGCATTGCCGGGCCCGACGATCTTGTCGACCGGCGGCACTGTTGCAGTGCCATAGGCAAGTGCACCCACGGCCTGCGCGCCGCCGATCGTGAATACGCGATCGACGCCGGCGATGGCAGCGGCAGCGAGCACCAGTTCATTCTTCACACCGTTCGGCGTCGGCACCACCATCACGATTTCGTGCACGCCAGCCACCTTGGCTGGAATCGCATTCATCAACACCGAAGATGGATAGGCTGCCTTGCCACCGGGGACGTAAATGCCGACGCGGTCCAGCGGCGTGACCTTCTGCCCGAGTATCGTTCCATCGGCCTCGGTGTAGCGAAAGCCGTCGCTACCGGTCTCCTGTTTCTGGCGCTCGTGATACGCGCGCACACGCTCAGCCGCCGTTTGCAAGGCATTCTTGCGTTCGGGTGCGAGGCCATCCAGCGCCGCCTGCAACTCGGATTGCTTGAGCTCGAGGCTTGCGACCTCGTGCGCGTCGAGCTTGTCGAAACGGTTCGTGTATTCGAGGACCGCTGCATCACCACGTGCTTTCACGTCCGCCAGAATCTGTGCAGCGGCGCGATCAATCGCTTCGTCCTCTCCCGCCTCGAAGGTCAGCAGGATCGAGAGCTTGGTCTTGAATTGCGGGTCCGTGGTGTCGAGCTTGCGAATGTGGATTGCCATGTTCATGCCTCTTGCCTGGCTTCGGAGGCGCGTTCGAAGGCCTGGAGGATCGGCTGCAACCGTTCGCGCTTGAGCTTGAGCGCGGCCTGGTTGACGACCAGGCGCGACGAAATCTCCATGATCTGCTCGACCTCAATCAGGTTGTTCGCACGCAGCGTGCTGCCGGTGCTGACCAAATCCACGATCGCATCCGACAAGCCCACCAGCGGCCCCAACTCCATCGAGCCATACAGTTTGATCAGATCCACGTGCACGCCCTTGGCCGCGAAATGCTCGCGCGCGCATTGCACGTACTTGGTCACCACGCGCAGGCGCGCGCCGTGACGCACGGCACTGGCGTAATCGAAACCGGCAGGCACCGCGACTGACAAACGGCACTTGGCAATATTCAAATCGATCGGCTGGTACAAGCCCTCCCCGCCGTGTTCGAGCAGGACATCCTTGCCGGCCACGCCGAAATCGGCCGCGCCATACTGCACGTAGGTCGGCACATCAGATGCGCGCACGATGATTACACGCACATTCGGATCATTGGTCGGCAGGATCAGCTTGCGCGACTTTTCCGGGTCTTCGGTAACGGTAATGCCGGCAGCGGCTAGCAGCGGCAGCGTCTCTTCGAAGATCCTGCCCTTGGACAGCGCGAGCGTCAGTTGCGTCATTACTTCACCCGCTGGATGTCTGCGCCAACGCCGGAAAGTTTCATCTCCATCCGGTCGTAACCGCGGTCGAGATGATAGATGCGATCGACCAGCGTCTGTCCTTCCGCGGCCAGGCCTGCGATGACCAGTGAAGCCGAAGCACGCAGGTCAGTAGCCATCACCGGTGCGCCGACCAGCTTGTCGACGCCCTGTACGACTGCGGTGTGGCCATCGATGTCGATCGATGCACCGAGGCGGTTCAGCTCCTGCACGTGCATGAAGCGGTTTTCGAAGATGGTCTCGGTAATGCGACTGCTGCCTTCGGCAATGCAGTTGAGCGCCATGAATTGCGCCTGCATGTCGGTCGGGAAGCCGGGGTATTCGGTAGTACGGAAACTCACCGCCTTTGGGCGCGAGGCCATCTGCACACGGATGGCGTCCGGTTCGAAGGTCAGGATCGCCCCGGCCTCGCGCAGCTTGTCGAGCACGACATCGAGCAGATCGCCGCGAGTGTTGCGCAGCGTGACGTCGCCGCCGGCAGCAGCCACCGCACACAGGAAGGTACCGGTTTCGATGCGGTCGGCTACCACGGCATGTGTTGCGCCGTGCAGGCTGGCTACGCCCTGCACCACCAGGCGGTCGGTGCCGAT
>DATBUE010000189.1:0-3424 GCA_036516375.1 Noviherbaspirillum sp.
AACGCCGATCTTCGGCAAGAACCACTGCTCCACGCCGGTCATCAATTGCCCGACGAGCTTGCCCTTCTTGAACCAGTTCTTGAAGTTGCGGCTCTGCTGCAATTCTTCGTTCAGCCAGCTTTGCTCGAAGGCCTGTGGATAGGCGGTGACTTCATCCTGGGCACGGCCCGCCTTCAAGGCTTCGGCAAGCGCATCCGCGCACAGCATGCCCGATTTGATGGCCGCATGACTGCCCTTGATGCGCGCAGCATTCAGGTAGCCGGCGTCGCAACCGACCAGCGCGCCCCCCGGGAATACGGTCTTCGGCAGCGCTTGCGGCGTGCCGTTGTTGATCGCGCGTGCACCATACCCGATGCGTTTGCCGCCTTCGATATGGGCGCGAATGGCCGGATGCGTCTTCCAGCGCTGGAATTCTTCGTAGGGGTTCAGGTAAGGGTTCTGGTAGTCCAGCCCGACCACGTAACCAAGCGTGACCTTGTTGTCTTTCAAGTGATAGAGGAAGCCGCCAGCGAAGGTGTCATCTTCGATCGGCCACCCTGCGGTGTGCACCACGAGGCCCGGCTTGGCCTTGGTCGGGTCGATTTCCCACAGCTCCTTCAAGCCGATCGAAAACGATTGCGGATCCTTGCCGGCGTCGAGCTTGAAACGGGCAATCAACTGCTTGCCCAGATGCCCGCGCGCACCTTCGGCGAACACCGTGTATTTGCCCAGTAGCTCCATGCCGAGCTGGAACTGATCGGTCGGTTGTCCATCCTTACCCACGCCCATATTGCCCGTGGCCACACCCTTGACCCTGCCTTCCTGGTCGTAGACAACTTCGGCAGCGGCAAAGCCGGGGAAGATCTCGACGCCCAAGCCTTCTGCCTGGGCCGCCAGCCACTTCACCACATTGGACAAGGAGACGACATAGCAGCCGTCATTGTGAAAATTCCGCGGCATCAGCCAGTCGGGCGTGCGCCGGGCACCGGTTTCACTGAGCAGCAAGAGATCGTCTGCAGTTACCGCCTGGTTGAGAGGGGCGCCCAGTTCCTTCCAGTTCGGAAGCAACTCGCCGAGTGCACGCGGGTCCATGACTGCACCAGAGAGAATATGTGCGCCCGGCTCCGACCCTTTTTCCAGCACGACGACCGACAGATTGCTGTCGATTTGCTTGAGTCGAATTGCAGTGGCAAGACCGGCCGGTCCGCCACCGACGATCACGACGTCATACTCCATCGATTCGCGTGGGCCGTACTGTTCGAGGATGCTCTGGGTCTGCGTCATGGGTCACCGTGGAAGATAGTATTTTCGGAAAGCGAACGAACGTGCGAATTGTCGCGGATTCTGCGGACCAAGGCCAGCGCGATGCGCAAGCCCGGACGACAACGTCGAGCCTTTGCTTCAAGTCGCGGTGGCCGCTCCTAGCAGCAGTCTGGTTACCAGTTCACTCGAAGTGGCCGCGCCAAACTTCTTCATCAGGCGCGCACGATGCATTTCCACCGTGCGCGGGCTCAGCCCGATCTGACGCCCGATCAGCTTGCTCGTCTTACCTTCCACCAGCAAGGCCGCGATCTCGCGCTCGCGCGCAGTCAACACAGCCGTCACTGGCCTTCTCGCACTCAAGTCCTCGAACGCCCAGATCCCGGCTGCATGGGGATCGTCTGGAATCAGGCCGCGTCCACTGACATGACACCAGAACAGTTCTTCGTTGGCGCGCTTCATGATGCGCTCATCCGAATAATGACCCGTTGCATTCATGGCAGGGACAATGCGGGCACCGGTACGTTCGAATTCGTCAATGGTTGGGTAAAGCACGCGGAAAGACTGGCCGACAAGATCCTGCGCGCGATAGCCGAAGATCGCGGCGAGGCTGTCATTGCATGCGCGAATGACGCGGTTCTGGGAAACGCACATGCCGACCGGTGCTTGCCGGAAGATGACTTCAAAGTCGATCAATTCAGAGTCGATCATGTCCGGGTGCGGCCCTTAAATAATTGGTATTTTTACGGTATTGCTGCGCCAAGTCCATCACCTTATTCTGGCGTGCAAGCCGTGGCCCCAAGGCAGAACAATGGGCCGTTTCGCCTGTGGACGAGTACAAGAAGAGGAGCGACATGAACAAAGTTTATCCGGACGCCGCGAGTGCTTTGGCGGACATCGCCAAGGACGGCCAGACCATTGCCGTCGGCGGCTTCGGCCTGTGCGGCATTCCCGAGGCCCTGATCGCGGCTTTGCGCGATTCGGGTGTCAAAGACCTGACAGTGATTTCGAACAATGCGGGCGTGGATGGGTTCGGCCTGGGGCAGTTGCTGGCCACCCGGCAGATCCGCAAGATGATTTCCTCTTACGTCGGCGAAAACAAGGAGTTCGAGCGCCAGTATCTGTCCGGCGAACTCGAACTGGAATTCACGCCGCAGGGCACGCTTGCCGAGAAGCTGCGCGCCGGCGGTGCCGGCATCCCTGCTTTCTTCACCAAGACCGGAGTCGGTACCATCGTCGCCGACGGCAAGGAAGTGCGCGAGTTCGATGGCGAACGTTATGTGATGGAGCGTTCGCTCGTGGCCGACGTATCGCTGGTCAAGGCGTACATGGCGGACCGGACCGGAAACCTCGTGTTCAGGAAGACTGCGCGCAACTTCAATCCGAATGTCGCCATGGCGGGCAAGATCACCGTGGTCGAGGTCGAGAAGCTGGTCGAGGCCGGCGAGATCGATCCCGACCAAGTTCACACCCCAGGCATCTTCGTGCACCGCATCGTGGTCAATGCGAACCCGGAAAAGCGCATCGAACAGCGCACCCTGCGTACAAAGTAAGGCGGAGAACAAACATGGCATGGACTCGTGAGGAAATGGCCGCGCGCGCGGCGAAGGAATTGCAAGACGGCTTCTACGTCAACCTTGGCATCGGCTTGCCGACCTTGGTGGCGAATTACGTGCCCGACAATATCGAAGTCTGGCTGCAGTCGGAGAACGGGCTGCTCGGCATCGGACCGTTCCCGACAGAGGAAGAGGTCGACGCCGACCTGATCAACGCCGGTAAGCAAACTGTCACCTCGTTGAAAGGTTCCTCGTTTTTCAGCTCCGCCGATTCGTTCTCGATGATTCGTGGCGGGAAGATCAACATTGCCATCCTCGGCGCGATGCAGGTCAGCGAGAAGGGCGACCTCGCGAACTGGATGATCCCTGGAAAAATGGTCAAGGGGATGGGCGGCGCCATGGACCTGGTGGCCGGCGCGCAGAACATCATCGTGGTGATGACCCACGCCTCAAAAAACGGCCAATCCAAACTGCTGCCGCAGTGCACCCTGCCGCTCACCGGCGTGGGCTGTATTCGCCGGGTACTCACCGATCTGGCCCTGCTGGAGATTGTCGGCGGCGCGTTTGTCCTGCGCGAAGTGGCCCCGGGGGTCAGCCCCGACGAGGTGATACGTAAAACGGCGGGACGG
>DATBUE010000190.1:0-1898 GCA_036516375.1 Noviherbaspirillum sp.
CTTAATCCACGCCGAAATCGAGCGCATCCACACCGAGTACCAGCAGTTGCGCATGCACTTCCCACCCGGATTTTCATTCACGCTGGACGAATACAAGTGGGCCAAGAGCATGGTCAACTCCCGCACCTTCCGTCTGCGTCCGGAGGACGGCGGGGACGAGGTGATGGTGCCGCTGGCAGACATGATGGATCATCATGCCCCCCATCACAACGTCAGTTGGGCCGGCAAGACGGGCGCAGGATTTCTGTGCATGGCGACCAGCGATGTTTCCCACAACGGGCCACTGACCCTGTCCTACGGACGCAAGGGCAACGGCAAACTGTTCTATGCCTACGGCTTCACCTTGCAAGACAACCGCAACGATGACACCGAGCTGAGCTTTCCGGCCTTGGACGACGGATCCGGCGCAGCCGCCATCTCCTTCCGTCCGGTCGCCTGCTATAACCATGCCGGCACCCGGAAGATGTTCGCGCACCTGCGCAGCCTGCATGGCGAGGAACCGCGCGCCGCACTCATGAGCGCAGCCAGCCGGGAGAACGAACTGGCCGTGCTGGACGCGCTACGTCATAACTGCAGGGAACGGATCGCAGGTTTCCCCGCGCTGCCGCAAGCAAGCATGGAACCGGCATCCCGCCTTTCTTCCCGCGTGCAAAACGCACTGCGCGTGCGCGAGGGAGAACTACAGGTACTGCACTATTTGCTCGCGCTTGCCGAAGCCGGCACCGACTTCCTGAACGGCCGCGCTGCGAGTGGCTTTGACGACTACCTCAGCGAACTGGAACCTCTGTTACAGGCGGAGGCGGTAACAGCCTGACATGCCTCCCGCAACAGCAACCGTTTCCGCAATGACAACACTCATTACACGAAATGGCACATTGGCCTTGCACAGGCACTTCGGAACGGACCAGGAACAATGAACAAGACTGCCGCGACAACACGCACGACCGAACTGGAACAGCAACGGATGCAGCGCTTCCTGCATTGGCTCCAGGCCCATGGCGCAGTCTTCCCGGGCATCGATATCCGGATTGGCAAGAGCGGTCGCCGCCCCCATGCCAGTCACGCGCTGCAGGACGGGGAAATGGTGCTCTATGTTCCCCAGGCGCTGATCCTTGCCGCAAGCAAGGCGAAGGAATCGGAAATCGGAACCTGGTTTGCTCGCTTCCTGCCTGAGCTGCGGGATAGCACTTTCCTGGCGATCTACCTGCTCTGGACAATCCGGCACGACGGTTTCTTCAAGCCGTACACCGACGTCTTGCCGCACGACGTCTCCGACATGCCTGTCAATTTCAGCGAGGCCGAGCTCGCCTGGCTGGAGGGAACCAGCGCGCTGCGCCTCATCCGCGCGGAAATCGCATGCATCGAGGCCGAATACCAGCAGTTGAACGCGCATTGCCCGCCCGGGTTTTCGTTCACCCTGGACGAATACAAATGGGCGATAAGCATGGTGAACTCCTGCGCATCCGACCTGTTGACCGATGATGGAGACCTGCTGATGATCCCGCTGGCGGACATGATGGATCACCAGCCCACACGCCCCAATGTCGTGTGGGACGGCAATCCGCCCCCAGGCTTCCTCTGCACCACGGGCTACGATGTCGCCCGCGACGCCGAGTTGACCGTGTACTACGGCCGCAAGGGCAACGGCAACCTGCTCCATGCCTACGGTTTCACCTTGCAAGACAATCGGAACGATGACACGGAGCTGCGCTTCCCCGACTTGAATGACGGGGCGGACGCTGCCCCCACCTTCAATCCAGTCGGCCGCTACAACCATGTCAGCACCCGGAAGATGTTCGCGTGTCTGCGCAGCCTGCACGGCCAGGCATCGCCCGCCATGCTCAGGACCGCGGCCAGTCGGGAGAACGAACTGGCCGTACTAGGCACGCTGCGGCGGG
>DATBUE010000191.1:0-7769 GCA_036516375.1 Noviherbaspirillum sp.
CAGCAGGCAGGCGAAGGAACCCAGCAGCGCGACCGGAACGACGATGGCAACCTCGCGTACAGCCACGCCACGATGGCCAGCAGCGCAACGAAGATCAGCATGAAGCGGCCGGTGCGCGTCAGGATGCGTGCGATCACGCCCTGGTAGCCCGTGGCCGTCTTGGCGAAGCCGCGGTTGAACCAGCCGAAGAAGCCGCGCTTCTCGATGTGGTGGCCGGCTTCGACGGGTTTGAGTATCGTCGCGCACAGCGCCGGCGTCAGCGTCAGCGCCATCAGCGCCGAGAACGCCATCGAGGCAGCCATCGACAGCGAGAACTGGCGATAGATTGCACCCACCGCACCGCCGAAGAACGCCATCGGCAGGAACACCACAGTCAGGACCAGCGTGATGCCGATGATGGCGCCGGTGATCTGGTGCATGGCTTTACGCGTGGCTTCGCGCGGCGACAAGCCTTCCTCGGTCATGATGCGTTCGACGTTTTCCACCACCACGATGGCATCGTCGACCAGGATGCCGATGGCCAGCACCATGCCGAACATGGTCAGCACGTTGATCGAGAAGCCGAGTGCGAACATCACCGCGAAGGTGCCCATCAGCGCCACCGGCACCACGATGGTCGGGATCAGCGTGTAGCGGATGTTCTGCAGGAACAGCAGCATCACCAGGAACACCAGGAATACCGCCTCGAACAGGGTCTTGACCACTTCCTCGATCGAGATGCGCACGAACTTGGACGTGTCGTAGGGGATCACGTAGGAGACGCCCTGCGGGAAGAAGCGCTGCAGCTCGTCCATCTTGGCGCGCACGGCGCCGGCGGTGGCCAGCGCGTTGGCAGTCGGCGAGAGCTGGATGCCGATGGCCGAGGTCGGGTTGCCGTTGATACGTGCGGCCGTTGCGTAGGCCTGGCCGCCCAGTTCCACGCGCGCCACGTCGCGCAGGCGCACCACTGAGCCATCCGGATTGGCGCGCAGGATGATGCTGCCGAAGGCTTCGGGCGTAGTCAGTTGGCCGGTGACGACGATAGGTGCGGTGATCTGCACGTCGGAGGTCGAAGGCAATTCGCCCAGTGCGCCGGACGCGACCTGGGCGTTCTGCGCGCGCACCGCGTTGGCCACGTCGGCCGGAGTCAACTTGAAGCCGACCAGCTTGGCCGGATCGAGCCAGATGCGCATGGCGCGCTCGGTCCCGAACAGGATCGCGTCGCCGACGCCGGGCACGCGCTTGACTTCATTGAGCACGTTGCGCGAGAGGTAATCACCCAGCGCAATCGGATCCATGCTGCCGTCCTTGGACGACAGCGCCACCACCATCAGGAAGTTGCTGCGCGCCTTGGTTACCTGCACGCCCTGCTGCGTGACCGCCTGCGGCAGACGCGGTTCGACGCGCTTCAAGCGGTTCTGCACTTCCACCGCCGCCAGGTCGATATTGGTACCGGGAGAGAAAGTCGCCGTGACCTGCGCCTGGCCGTTGGCCTGGCTTTGCGACTCGATGTATTCCAGCCCCGGCGCGCCGTTCAGTTCCTGCTCGATCAAGCTGGTGATGCTGTTGTCCAGCGTCTGCGCGGTGGCGCCCGGATACATGGCCGTGACCACCACCGAAGGCGGGGCCACGGTCGGGTATTGCGCGATTGGCAGTCCGGTGATGGCGAGCGCGCCCGCCACCAGAATGAAGACCGCGATCACCCAGGCGAAGACCGGGCGGTCGATGAAATAGGTTCCCATGGTTGTCTCTTAGTTGGCTTGGGACGGTGCGTCAGCCTTGGCATCGGCATTTGCGTCGGGCTTGGACTCGGTCTTGGTGCCCTGCCCCGCCGGTTGCTGAGCCTTCCACGGCATCGGCTTGACCGGCGCGCCGGGCCCGAGCTTCTGGAAGCCCTCGACAATTACGCGCTCTCCGCCCTTCAAACCCTGGCTGACGACCCACTGGTTCTGGTACGCAGTCTCGGCTTGCACTGGACGCACTTCCACCTTGTCGCCGGCGCCGACCACATACACCACCGTGCCTTGCGCGTTGCGCTGCACCGCCTGCTGCGGCACCAGGATTGCCTGTTCGTTGACGGCTTGCTCGACGCGGGCACGGACATACATGCCAGGCAACAGGAAGCCGTCCGGATTCGGTACTTCCGCGCGCAGGGAAATGGCGCCGGTGCTCTGGTCCACGGTCAGGTCGGAAAACAGCAGCTTGCCGGCATGCGGATAGACCTGGCCGTCCTCAAGCACGATGGACACACGCGCGGCATCCTTGCCGCTCTTGGTCAGGCGCCCACTCTGCATTGCGCGGCGCAGCTCCAGCGCCTGCGCGGCGGATTGGGTGATGTTGACGAAGACGGGATCGATCTGCTGGATCACGGCCAGCGGCGTGGCTTCGCCCTGCCCGACCAGCGCGCCCTCGGTCACCAGCGCACGGCCGATGCGGCCCGAGATCGGCGCATTGACGGTGGCGTAACCAAGGTTCAGGCGCGCCGTCTCCAGCGCGGCGCGGGCGGCGGCGACATCGGCCTCGGCCTGCTTCTCGGCGGTTTGCGCATCGTCGAATTCCTGCTGGCTGATGGCCTTGGTCTGGACCAGCGGCGCGAAGCGTTTCACCTTCAGACGGGTTTGCGCAAGGTTGGCTTCGGCCTTGGCCAACGTGGCCTTGGCGCTGTTGACATTGGCCTGGTAAGGCGCGGCATCGATGCGGAACAGCACGTCGCCGGCCTTGACTTCACTGCCCTCGCGGAACACGCGTTTTTGCACGATGCCCGGCACGCGCGCGCGCACCTGCGCCGTGCGCGCCGCTTCCAGCCGGCCCGGCAATTCATTGGTCACGGCGATGCGTTGCGGCTCGACCGTGACCACCGGCACCGGCATGGCCGGCGGCGCACCGCCCGGCGTTTGCGCATTGGCACTGCGCTCGCCGCAGCCGGCAAGCTGAAGCACACCGAGCAAGAGCACAACGAGGGCGGGAAATTGACGGAGCGAAGGAATGGTTCTCATCGGGAGACGTCCATATCAGGTCAAGCGTCGGGCAGACGCGAAATAGGGGCAGAGCAGGAAACCGGCAGCCAGGAAGCGGGGAAACACCATGGAAACAGTACGCGTTGGCGAGTTCCCGGGATTTCTCCCTCTTCCATCGAGCGGGTCGTAACTGGAGCAAGGCAGGGCGGACGTGCGCAGGAGAATTTCCTGCAACCATTCCGCGCGCTCCGGTTACGACCCTGCCGGAGAAACTGGGCTATTCTACATACATTCACGAATGTATGTTCATTGCCCAGACTCATGGCCCGTTCAACCAAGGAAGAAGCCCAGGAAACCCGTAACCGCATCCTCGATGCGGCAGAAGAGGTATTCCACCGGCAAGGCGTTGCCCATACCTCGCTGGCCGACGTGGCCGCTGCGGCCGAGGTCACGCGGGGCGCGGTGTACTGGCATTTCAAGAACAAGGCCGACCTGTTCAATGCAATGTGCGAACGGGTGCGCCTGCCGATGGAAGAAATGATCGAGGCCGGCAGCGCACGCGAGGCCGATGACCCGCTGGGTGCGCTACGCGCCGGCCTGGTGTTCTGCATCATGCAGGCCACGCGCAACCCGCATTCACGCAAAGTGTTCGACATCCTGTTCCATCGCTGCGAGTTCGTCGACGAGACCGATCCGGTGTATGCGCGCCAGACCGATGTCTCGCAGCGCGGGCAAAAACAACTGGAGCGCACGCTGATGCACGCGATCGCGCGCGGCCAGTTGCCGACGGACCTGGACACTAAGCTGGCGACGGTGGCACTCAAGGCCCACCTCTCCGGCCTGCTGCATACCTGGCTGTTCAACCCGCGCAGCTTCAACCTGGCAACCCAGGCCGAACGCCTGGTCGATGCCTGCCTTCACATGCTGAAGAGTGCCGAAACGCTGCGCAAGCCGGGCTGAGCCGCTGCTCGCCCACGCTCAGTCACTGATCACCAAACCGACGCCGAGCACATCCTGCCGGTGGTCGTAATCGATCAGGCTGTTGCCGTAGCCGGAAAACAATTGCACATACCCCTTCAGACGGCGCGCGCGTTCCGATAGCGGAAAACTCCAGCCGAGCTGGAGCGCACCCTTGCCCGTGGAGAAGTTGTGACGCGTCGACAGGGAATATTCATGGCCTTCGCGCCGGTAGCTCGCCGTCACATCGCCGCGCCCCAGGTAATCGATGATGTCCGGGTTGTCGTCCTCGGCCGCATCCTCGTTGAAACGTTTCCACACCCGTCCCAGCAGCGTGAAGTCGCCGCGCTCGAAGCCGGCTTGCGCATAGACCCGGTTCCAGCTGCGCGACAGCGTCGAGGCTTGCCCGTTCGATTCATGCACCAGGCCGAGGTTGAGAAAGCGCAGGCGCAGGCCGAACAGGTTCCGGTCCAGCGGAAACACGGCCATCAGTTCCGGCCGGTAATCGGTGGCGCGGAAGGGACTGGAGGCATCCTCGTTCGAGGCTTGCCAGAAGCTGCGCTGCGTATAGCCGAACCACAAGTCGACCGGCGCGCCCATCGGCGCCTGCGCGAACTTGAGCTTGAAGCTCAACTGGAAGGCCAGTTCCAGCCGCGCCAGGTCGACGGCTTCCGGCGCCAGCGCCTCGAACGGACGATAGGGTTCGTTGTTGGGGTCACTGGTGTAGGAAGCCATCAGATAGATGGGCAGGTGCGGGCGCAAGCGGAACAGGCCGCGCTTGCTGGCCGGAACCAGTTCCCAGTGACTTTCCAGGCGCGTGACTGCGGGTGCGGGCGCGGCTTCGACTAACGGAGCAGCCGGGGACGGCGTGGCACCGGGCTCGGGGTGCGAGGGCGAGGGGATGCCATGCTCGGCCGCGAGCCGGTCATAGCATTGCAGGCGCGCCTCGGCTTGCTCCAGTGCCGCGCAATCGGCCAGCGTGGTGTGGCCAGCGGCGGGACTGGCCGGCACCTGGGCCAACGCCAGCGGCGCCGCACACAGCAGGGCCCAGGGAAGGACACGGCTTGTTCGCATTGTTTTTCTTGTTCAGAGAGGGTGTGGGCAGGCTGCCCCGGTGCAGGCGGAACCGCATTCACATCCCGATACTCTGCCCTTCCCCATTCGCTCCCGGCCCGACCTCGATCAAGCGAAACGCCGGCTGTTCCGGATAAGTGCGCAGCAACAGCGGCCGCGCCACGTTGTAGACGGGAATCTTGTTCACCGTCTCCCCCTGCGGCGAGCCGCGGTGCGCATGGCCATGTACGACCGCATCCACCGGGTAATGCAGCAATGGGTCTTCCAGCCGGCTGGTGCCGAGGAAGGCAAAGATTTCCGGCGGCTCGCCCTGCACGGTGCCCAGGATCGGCGAGTAATGCAGCATTGCAATGCGGTGCTCGGTGCGCAGTTTCGACAGCGCGGTTTCCAGCTTCAGCGCCTCCTGGATCGCTTCGTTGACGAATTGCTTGATCACGGCTTCGCCCCAGGGGCCGAGCGCGGCGCGGTTGTAGCCGCCGGCAAACCCCTTGACCCCGGCGATGCCCACGCCATGCACCTCAACCGCCTCCCCATCCAGCATGCGCACGCCGGCCTGCTCCAGGATATGCACGACCTTTTCCGGCGTACCCGATTCGTAGTCGTGGTTGCCGAGCACGGCCACCACCGGCACGCTCGCCACGCTCAATTCCTCGGCCAGGATGTGCGCTTCTTCCTCGGTGCCGTAGTCGGTCAGGTCACCGCACAGAAGGATGGCGTCGGCGGCTTCCGAGGCTTGCTGGAACAAGGGGCGCAACAGGCCGGCGGACTGGCGCGTGCAATGCAGGTCGCCGACTGCGGCGAAACGTATGGTTTTTTCCAAGGGAGCTCCCGTTCGAGTTTTTCTTCGGCAAGCCAGCTTCACGCCGGCAATGTCGTCCTTTCTGTGACGCCATTGCGTGGCATAAGTTTTGCTGATTCTGGTCATCCCAATTCCGAGGAACCCCATGTCCCTTGCCTCGATTCCGTCGCGCTTTGCCGATGACTTGCCCGACAGCACGCTGAAGTTCTATCGCGGGGTGCTGCACACGCTGGACCGTGCCGGCAGCCGCTTCGTGCTGGGCGGCGCCTATGCCTTCAATCACTACACCGGGGTCAACCGTGCTACGCGCGACCTCGACCTGTTCATCCGGCGCGAGGATTTCGAGCAGATCAGCGCCGCGCTGCAGCAGGCGGGCTACGACACTGAACTGACCTATCCGCACTGGCTGGGCAAGATCCACTCGGACGGTGTCTACATCGACTTGATCTTCAGCTCCGGCAATGGCGTGGCCGTGGTCGACGAGCTGTGGTTCGAGTACGCGGACGAAGCGGAATTACTCGGCGTAAAAGCGAAGATTTCCCCGGTCGAGGAAATGATCTGGTCCAAGGCTTTCATCATGGAACGGGAACGTTACGACGGCGCCGACGTAGCCCACTTGTTCCTGACCTGCGCCGGCGGCATGGACTGGCGCCGCCTGCTGCGCCGCTTCGACGGGCACTGGCGCGTGCTGCTCAGCCATTTGTTGCTGTTTGGCTTCATCTATCCGGCGCATCGCAACCGCATCCCGGCTTGGGTGATGGATGACTTGCTGCAGCGCCTGCGCCTGGAAATGCGCACGGCGCCCTCGCATGAAGCGGTGTGCCAGGGAACGCTGCTGTCGCGCGAGCAATACCTGTCCGACATCGAAGTCGAGGGCTTGCAGGATGGGCGGCTCGCCCCCTTCGGCAACATGACGCAGGAAGATACCGAGAGCTGGACGCAGGCCATTCCCAACCGCGAGCAAGCGCCCGAAGGGGGGCAGAGCGCGCATTGATGGCGGCGCGCCCGCGCCTGCGACCCGGTGGAAAGTTTTTCATACGCGTGCCGATCCGACGCCTCCCGCTCGACTTCCTCGTTCTCTGCATCCTTGCGCGCAGCATCCAGACCGAGAAACTGGAGCGGGAATTGCATGCACTCGGGACCGACAAGGAGGAAGTGCAATGAAGAGCACCGCAACAAATACGATGCATGACGCGGCGAAAGACGAAACGGGCTCTGCAATGCGCAGCACGAGCCGGAAACATGCCGCGCTGCTGCCGCTGCTCGGAGCGCTGTGGCTGGCCGGCTGCGCCAGCGTCGACACACCCTACCAGCGCTCGAACACCGGCTTGAGCGAGGACGGCCGCTTCGTTTCCGCCGACGTAGCGCCGGTACAGGTCACGCCGTCGGACCTGCATTGGTGGCGCCGCTTCGACGATCCGCAACTGACGCAATGGGTCGAACGCTCGTTGCAGGGAAATCCTGAAATCGCCGTCGCCTTCGAGCGCGTGGCCCAGGCCCAGGCGCTGCTGGAACAAACCAGTGCCACACGCGAGCCGAGCATTGCCGCACGCCTGCAAGCCGGTGCCAGCCAGCGCAGCAATCACAACGACAGCACCGGCGCCAGCAGCACGAGCAGTACCAGCAGCGGCAGTTCTGCTGATTCGGCCGGCACCGCTGCCGGCATCAACGTCGAATGGGATGCCGATCTGTGGGGCGGCTTGCGCCAGGCAGAACAATCGCCAGCGGCCGGACTGCTGCGCACCAAAGACCAGGCTCAGGCTGCGCGCCTGGCCACCGCTGGCACCGCCGCACGCGGCTATGTCGACTGGCGCGCCGCACAGAACGAGCGCGCGCTGCTGGAGCAGACCTTGGGCGTGCTGCAGGACACGCTGCGCCTGGCGCAGGCGCGTGTGGATGCGGGCCTGGCTTCATCCATCGACGTCACGCGCGCCGAAGCCGACCTGGCCGCCGTGCGCGCCGAGCTCGATGCCGCCGCGGCGCGTGCGCGCCAGAGCCAGCTC
>DATBUE010000192.1:0-3111 GCA_036516375.1 Noviherbaspirillum sp.
AGGTACGACGCTGAGAAGGCGACGATTATAGCCGATGGTATTGCGCCGCCTCCAACCGCTCCCCCCATTTTGAATCCCACTTTTCCCGACTTGCCGGACCCCGCCGATGACAGTGCGGACGACGAAGACCTTGCATCCCGCGAGGCTCCGCTGGAGCTGACGCTCGGCCCTGAATTCTGCGGCGTACGCCTCGACAAGGCCTTGTCGCAACTGCTGCCCCAATACTCGCGTAGCCGCATCCAGCAATGGATCGAGGCAGGCAAGGTGAGCGTGGACGGCGCGCCCGCACGTGGCAAGGCCACCATGCTCGGCGATGAGACTGTGCTGGTCGAGCCGCAGCAGGCGCCGGAGCAGGGCGCATTCGAACCGGAGCCGATTCCGCTTCAGGTCGTGCACGAGGATGCCGCAATTTTCGTCCTCGACAAACCGGCCGGACTGGTCGTGCATCCGGCCGCTGGCAATTGGTCCGGCACGCTGCTCAACGGGTTGCTCCACCGCGATCCCGGACTCGCCGCCGTTCCACGGGCCGGCATCGTGCACAGGCTGGACAAGGAAACCAGCGGTCTGATGGTGGTCGCCCGGACGCTGGAGGCGCAGACCGATCTGGTGCGTCAATTGCAGGCGCGCAGCATGACGCGCGAGTACCTCGCCCTGGTGTGGGGCACGCCGGCGCTTTCGGGACACGTCGATGCCGCCATCGGCCGTCATCCGCGCGACCGTTTGCGCATGGCGGTGTCGCGTCATCCGGCCGCCAAGCCGGCTGTCACGCATTACCAGCGGCTTGCAAGCGGCATGATCAATCGCCATCCGGTCAGTTTGTTGCGCTGCCGCCTGGAGACCGGACGCACGCACCAGATTCGCGTCCACATGCAGTCGATCGGGTTTGCACTGGTCGGCGACCCGCTGTACGGTAAGCCGCACCTGGCTGCACACTTTCCGCGCCAGGCCCTGCATGCGCAACGACTGGCCCTGACTCATCCGACGACGCGTACAGAGTGCGAATGGAAGGCCGGGCTGCCACAAGACATGCTGGATCTGTTGGTGCGCGCGGGCATCGACCCGCAGATCGCATGAGCGATTTCCTGATTCCCCAGTGGCCGGCTCCGTCGAACGTGGCGGCCTTGTCGACCACGCGACGCGGCGGCACCAGCTGTGCGCCTTACGACGATGGGGCAGGGGGAGGTGGCTTCAATCTCGGCACGCATGTGGGCGACGACCCGCAGTGTGTGCAGGCCAACCGCAGGCTGTTGTGCGGCCATTTGCCGGCCGAGCCTGCATGGCTGAATCAGATACACGGGACCCGCGTCGTGGATGCCGGCTTCATTGCGCGTGCCGGTGAAGTGCCGGACGCCGACGCGAGCGTTGCTGTCGAGCCGGGTGCGGTATGCATTATCCAGACTGCGGATTGTCTGCCGGTGCTGTTGTGCGACAGGGCGGGCAAGGTTGTGGGGGCCGCCCATGCGGGCTGGCGCGGACTGCTCAACGGGATTCTTGAGAACACGGTTGCCGAAATGCGACTGCGCGGCGCACAGGATTTGCTGGCTTGGCTGGGGCCGGCCATTGGACCTGAGAGCTTCGAGGTGGGTGAGGAAGTGCGGGCGGCCTTCGTCCTGCGTGACGCTGCGACCGCCGACGCCTTTCGTCCGCTTCCGTCGCCGGGCAAGTTTCTCGCTGATCTGTACCAGCTTGCCCGGGCGCGGCTCGACCAGGTAGGCGTGGAGCACGTATATGGTGGCGGGTTTTGCACAATGCGCGAGCCCGAGCGCTTCTATTCCTTCCGGCGCGAACCGGTCACTGGCCGCATGGTATCGATGATCTGGTTGAGGCCGGCCTGAGTCTGCGAAACGGCCGGACTTTTCCCCACTTCAACCCTCGGTCTTGGTTTGGCCCGGGGTCTGTTCTTGCGCTGCCTTGAGCGCAGCATCGCGCTGCATTTTTTCGGCCAGGAGGCGTCTACGCCGTCGTCCCGGCGTGCCCATCACGTATAGAATAATTGTCACTGGTATCACACCGTACATCACGAAGGTCATGACGCCCGCCACCACCGAGGTCTCGGTGATGGACATCATCAGCACGACGTAGATCCAGGCCAGGGCGACGATATACATGACAACTCACTCTGCAAGCAAACCGCAACCTTACGCGAAAAGCGAGGCGACAGCATGAACCTGTTCCAATCCCTTTCCCAGTCCGGGCACAACGCATGGCCACCTTCCATGCTCGATCCGAATGCATGGCAGGCACTGTTGCAGGCTCCCTCGCTTGACACTCGCCCGATCACGGCGACGATCAAGGAGTTCGGGGCGACGCTGGACCCTACGCTGATGGCGCAGTTGCAGAACGAGTACGCGCAGGAAGTCTCTGCGTTATGGCGCGACATGCTTGGTTCCAGGCTGCCCGCCATTGCCGACCGGCGCTTCACCGCCCCGGAATGGCAGGAAAGCCCGCTGCATGTATTCAATGCTGCCCTGTACCTGCTCAACGGGCGTTTCCTCAACAAACTCGCCGACGCGGTCCAGGCCACGCCACGCGTGCGCCAGAAGATCAAATTCGCGGTCCAGCAAATGGTCGACGCGATGTCTCCCGCCAATTTCCTTGTGAGCAATCCCGAGGCGCAGAAGAAGCTCGCCGAAACCCGTGGCGAGAGCTTGAACAAGGGCATCGCGCTTTTGCTGGAAGATCTGCAGAAGGGACGCATCTCGCAGAGCGATGAGAGTGCCTTCGAGGTCGGCCACAATGTCGCCACGACCGAAGGAGCGGTCGTGTACGAAAACGCGTTGTTCCAGTTGATTCAATACAAGTCGCTGACGAAGTCGGTCTACGAGCGCCCCTTGCTGCTGGTTCCACCCTGCATCAACAAGTACTACATCCTCGACCTGCAGCCCGACAATTCCCTGGTGCGCTACGCCGTCGAACAGGGACATACAGTGTTTCTCGTGTCCTGGTGCAATCCCGATGCCTCGCTCGGTCATTTGAGCTGGGATGATTACGTGGGAACGGGCGTGCTGAAAGCCATCGAGGTGGCATGTACGGTGTCCGGGCAGGAACAGGTGAACGCGCTCGGCTTCTGTGTCGGCGGCACGCTGCTGTCGACCGCGCTGGCCGTGCTTG
>DATBUE010000193.1:0-3348 GCA_036516375.1 Noviherbaspirillum sp.
GCGAGTGGCGCGCCTGCGCCGCATCGCGCTCGGTCTGTGCGATGCGCACCGCCGGCGCGGAGGCCACCAGGCTTTCCAGCGCAGGCAGGGACAAGAGTTCGGCGGCAGCGGTGAGCGGCACCGCGGTTACAACAAGGGGAATCAGCAGTTTCATGATCAGAATTTGGTTTTCCTGAGAACCCACCAGGGCGCCATTGCGGTATCCAGATGTCCGCGGTTGAAGATTTCGTGCAGCAGGCCGATCACGCTGCATACCCGCTCGTAATAGGCGAAGAAGGGGTAGATCGGCAGCAGCAGGAAGTAGAAGGCGTCCTGTCTCGGTCTTTCCGAAACGATCAGCCAGTAGAAAATGAAGAGCACAGCCAGCGCCGCGAAATACACCAGGTACACGAAGAACAAGATGCCAAGCACGATGCCGGGGTCGTAGGCGAGGAACAGGTAAGCGCTGTAGAACAGGATCAGGAAGGGCATCACGATCTGGAACACGATGCCGGCGATCAGGTGCGAGAAGAAGTTCTTCCAGCCGAGCAGGCCGGGACGCAGGTTGTGCCGGTACTTGCGGATGTAGATGTAGAAGAGGTCGCCGTCCCAGCGCAGGCGCTGCTTGAAGAACTCGCCGAAGGTCGCCGGCACGTCGGTGTGGCCGACCACCCTGGGATCGAACACGATGCGGTAATCCTTGTGCCGGCCGAAGTACTGCTTCAGGCGCTGCGTCATGTCCAGGTCTTCCGCTGTGCCCGCATCCCAGCCGCCGACCAGCTTCAGGATCTCGGCGCGGAAGACACCGAAGGCACCGGAGATGTTGTTGACCACGTTGAATGCGGCCAACCCGGTCTTGCCGCCGCCGATGGAGATCAGGTATTCCAGCGCCTGGAAGCGCGTGACCAGCGACTTGGCTGCATTGCGCACGCGCAGGTTGCCGGCGACGGCGATCACGTTCGGGTCGTTGAAGTGGCGCACGGCGTTGTACACCATGTCGTTGTCGAACGAGGTGTCGCCATCGAGCGCCATGACGATGCTGCCGGTGGCGATCGAGCGCCCGGTGTTGAGCGAGGAGACGCGCCCGCCGCGCTGCCATTTCGGCAGCACGATCAGCTTGCGTTGCGGCATGGCGTTGATCGCGCCCAAGTGGCGCCGGGCCGCGTCCAGCGTTTCCTTGTTCTGCACCGCGCCATCGATGATCGCGATGATCTCGATATCGCCGGGATAGATCTGATTCGCCAGCGATTGCAGCGTGAAGCGCACGTCCTCCTTCTCGGAGTAGCAGGTGATCAGGCACGACACCTTGGGAAAGCGCTTGGGCACGTACACCGGCGCCAGGTTCTGCAGCACCGCGTAGCGCAGCATGCCGAGTATGACGATCAGGAACAGCGGCAATTCGAGCAGCAGCGCGAACGGAAAGAAGCGCATTGCGAATTCGTCGAAGGTCGCTGCCGACACGCCCTCCAGAACGGTCAGGAAACTGACCCAGGCTGAATAAAGCATCGCGTGTCCTAGCGTTCCAGCAAGGCTTGCATGATGTTGTCGGCACTCTCGCCCAGCGCCACGTCGCGCGGCGCGAACAGGCAGCGGATGTGCAGCTTGAACGGGTGCGCATTCTCCGGCTGCCACTCGTCTGCCTTCTGCTGCAGCCGCACGGCGATGTCTTCCGGGGAGGAGAAGGGCAGGAAGATCCACAGCCGCTCGGCGCTGTCGACACTGGTCACGTCGGAGGCGCGCAGCACCTGCCGGAGGCGCAAGGTGTACTCGTTCATCATCGCGTACACGCGCGCCGCGCCGAGCTGGGCCAGCAGCTCCGACACATTGGCGAACTCCACCATCATCACGCCGAAGCGCATGCCGCTGTAGCGCTGGTGCGTGACCGACGACCAGTGCAGGATCTGCCTGAAGTAGGCCGGAATCACGTGGTTGCCTTCGCCGGTGACGGAGAAGGATTCGTGGAACTGCCCCTGGCGCAGCGCTTCCATGCCGCGCGAACTCAGCGCCAGCGAGTACACCTCCTGCACATCGAGCTGCTCCGGCTCGGACTTGGCATCGCAATCGAGGCAGTGCGCGACGATGCGTGCTTCCATCGCGAAGCTGTTGCATTTGCGGCAGGCGTACTGGGCGGTGGGCAGATCGTAATCGACACCGATGTGGCGCAGCCGCGCCTGGCACTTCGGACAGACCAGCGTGCCTTCGAGCTCGAAGTCGCCCTTGCGCGAGGTGTGGCCGCAGGTGAAGCAATGCAGCGAAGGCGTGTGCTTGATCTCGATGCTGGCGCAGCTCGGGCAGACATCGACAAAGGACAGGTGGCCGCTGCCGCACTCCTTGCACATCCGGATGCGATTGATCAGCCGCACCGGGCTCAGGAGCTGGGTGCGCATCAGCCGCGTGATCCAGTCCATCGTCGTTTCGCCGGAACCCAGGTAATCCGCGATGGGATAGACATACAGCGACTTCGCGTCCGGCCTGAAATGCGGGACCAGTTCGTACTCGTCGCGCACATACATGTAGAGCAGCAGTTTTTCGACCGGGATGAGGCTGGAGAAGTCGATGTGCAAACCCTGCTTCGCCAGCTCCGCCCGGGCGATGCGTGCTCTGGCCAGATCGAGAGGACATTGCCCGTCGATGGCCGGATGCTCTTGCGCCTCTTCCGTGAAAACCAGGCGATCCCAGAAGGCGGAACGCCGGATCGAATCCACCAAGGTACCGATGTTTCCCGACCACGTACGGTCGATCCAGAAACCGGACGCCTCGATCTTCGAACCTTCAAATGCTTCCCACGTATCGAAGTATTCGATGCCTTCCTGCGACTCACGTCGAGCAATGGAAAATATGCAAACGCTGCTCATGATCCTGTTTTTCCCCCTTGAACAATGACTGATGCGACTGGCGCATTTGTTTGAAACTGGAATCCGCGATTCCGTTTTTTCACGCGCCTTTCGGTCGTCAATGTTGCGAGAGCAGGCCGTAATGCGCTTGCGCTTCCTCAACGGCGATACCAAGGGAAACAGTCACATCGAAGAATTGGTGGCTTCTTCGTTTCAGAGGCTGTCAATGTCTGTATGCATGCATTCGGACGCGACAACGTATTCGTCGACAGCCGTAACGTCATCACCGGCCGCGTCTGGTTCGAGCCCAAGACTTTCAATGTGAAGGAGATGGCAGCCAAGAGTTACCTGTCCAAAGCGGCGCAAGCCATACAGGCTGTCATGGCTTCCGTTAAAGCGGATTCGCCCTGACCAGCTCGCCGATGCCGGACGGCTTGCCCACGGCACGGCGTTGCGGCTCCTTGCCATGGCGCCCGCCATGTCGCATCGCCGCGCCTTGTTCCGTAGTCAATCCGCCTCGGCCTCGACTGAGCCG
>DATBUE010000194.1:0-2156 GCA_036516375.1 Noviherbaspirillum sp.
CTGCCGAAGAGCGCCCACAGGCTGGCGCGCTGATCAATGCTGCGAAGAATCAAGTGCAAGATGTGCTCAATGCTCGCAAGGCCGACCTTGAGCAGGCTGCTTTAGGAGCGAAGCTGGCAGCCGAGCGGATCGACGTAACCCTGCCGGGGCGCGGTGAGGCGTCCGGCGGACTGCATCCAGTGACCCGCACTCTGGAGCGGGTCGAGCAGTTCTTCAGCCATATTGGCTATAGCGTCGCGGAAGGCCCTGAGGTCGAAGACGATTACCACAACTTCGAAGCACTGAATATTCCAGGGCATCACCCGGCGCGTGCGATGCACGACACGTTTTATTTCAATGCCAACATGTTGCTGCGTACGCACACTTCGCCCGTGCAGGTGCGCACCATGGAATCGCGGCAGCCGCCGATTCGTATCGTCTGTCCCGGGCGAGTCTATCGCTGCGACTCCGATATCACTCATTCGCCGATGTTCCATCAGGTCGAGGGCCTGTTGATCGACGAGGGTGTCAGTTTCGCGGATCTCAAGGGCACCATCGAGGAGTTTCTTCGGGTGTTCTTCGAGAAACCGCTGGGCGTGCGCTTTCGTCCTTCCTTCTTCCCGTTCACCGAGCCGTCTGCGGAAGTCGACATGCAGTGCGTGATGTGCAGCGGCAAGGGCTGCCGCGTATGCAAGCAGACCGGTTGGCTGGAGGTCATGGGCTGCGGCATGGTGCATCCCAATGTATTGCGGATGTCGGGAATCGATCCGGAGCGATATTCCGGTTTCGCCTTCGGCATGGGCGTCGAACGCCTCGCCATGCTGCGTTACGGCGTCAATGACTTGCGCCTGTTCTTCGACAATGACCTGCGGTTTCTCGCGCAATTTCGCTAGTGCCGCCGCCCGTCAACGCATATTTAGGAGAGCAGGATGAAATTCAGTGAACAGTGGCTGCGGAGCTGGGTCAACCCACAAGTTTCGCGTGAGGAGCTGGTCGCCCGTCTGTCCATGGTCGGGCTTGAAGTGGATGCCGTGACACCGGTTGCCGGTAGCTTCAGCGGCGTAGTCGTCGGTGAGGTGCTGGAAACGGCGCAGCATCCTGATGCCGACAAGCTCAGGGTTTGCCAGGTGAGCAATGGCCAGGAGGCTTTCCAGGTCGTTTGCGGCGCGCCGAACGTGCGTCCCGGTCTGAAGATTCCTTTCGCCATGATCGGCGCCCAGTTGCCGGGCGATTTCAAAATCGAGAAGGCCAAGCTGCGTGGCGTCGAATCCAACGGCATGCTTTGCTCGGAAACCGAGTTGCAGGTCGGAGGTGACGACAGCGGCCTGATGGAACTCGCCGCCGATGCGCCGGTTGGTACGGATCTGCGCGAGTATCTCGGGCTCAATGATGTGTCTATCGAGATCGGTCTGACACCCAATCGTGGCGATTGCCTCTCTCTAGCCGGTTTGGCTCGGGAAGTCGGTGCCATCTATGGTGCCGAAGTGCGTCCGGTGGAAGTCGGCGTGGCCAGTGTCGCCCATGAAGATGTACGCCCGGTCGAGGTGTTGGCGCCGAAGGCTTGTCCGCGTTACCTCGGGAGAGTGATCCACAATGTCGATCTGACACGCCCGACGCCACTCTGGATGGTGGAGCGCCTGCGCCGTTCCGATATTCGCAGTATCGACGCGGTTGTTGATGTCACCAACTATGTGATGCTCGAGCTGGGCCAGCCGCTGCACGCGTTTGATCTGGATGAAGTCAAGGGCGGCATCCGGGTTCGTATGGCTGAAGAAGGCGAAAAGCTGGTTCTGCTGGATGGCCAGGAAGTCTCCTTGCGCAGCGATACGCTGATCATTGCGGATCATGAGCGGCCACTCGCCATCGCCGGCGTGATGGGAGGCGAGCATAGCGGTGTCAGCGCTTCCACCCGCAGCATCTTTCTCGAGAGTGCGTTCTTCGATACGATTGCGCTGGCAGGTAAAGCGCGCTCCTACGGTCTACATACGGACGCTTCGCACCGCTACGAGCGGGGTGTCGACTCGCATCTTCCGCGGCAGGCGATGGAGCGCGCGACCAGCTTGCTCCTCGATATCGTTGGCGGGAAGGCGGGTCCAATCGTCGAGGCCGTCAGCGAACGCGATCTTCCAAATATTGCACCAGTAACCCTCCGCGCCGAGCGTATTACCCAGATGCTG
>DATBUE010000195.1:0-4238 GCA_036516375.1 Noviherbaspirillum sp.
AAGAACAGGAACCGTCCATGCTCTGGGTGAAATCGCTGCATATCGTGTTTGTGACCTCGTGGTTTGCCGGCCTGTTTTATCTGCCGCGCATCTTCGTCAATCTCGCGATGGAGTCCGACACGGCTGCAACCGAACGCCTACTGCTGATGGCGCGCAAGCTGTATCGCTTCATGACGATGCTAGCCTTCCCCGCCCTGCTGCTCGGCCTTTGGCTGTGGCTGGGCTACGGCTTCAAGGGTGGCTGGTTGCACGGCAAGCTCGCCATTGCGTTGATCCTGGTCGGCTACCACCACGCTTGCGGAAGCCTGTTGAAGAAATTCGAGGCCGGGACCAATGCACGCAGCCACACCTGGTATCGCTGGTTCAACGAAGTTCCGGCCATCGGCTTGCTGGCGGCCGTGATCCTCGCGGTAGCCAAACCTTTCTGAACGGGAAACGATGATGGGCAAGTTCGTGGAGTACTACTTTGCGCCGCAGTCGCCCTGGGCCTATCTCGGTCACGCGCGGCTGATCGCGCTGGCGCAGAAGTACGGCGCGCGCATCGACCTCAAGCCCTGCGACCTGGGCAAGGTCTTCGGCGTATCGGGCGGCGTCCCGCTGGCCAAGCGTGCGCCGCAGCGCCAAGCCTATCGTCTGGTGGAACTCAAGCGCTGGAGCGAGCACCTCGGCCTGCCGCTGAATCTGCAGCCGCAGCACTTTCCGGTCTCGGGCGAAGCCGCAGCCAAGCTGATCATCGCCTGCAAGCTCGCACATGGAGGCGAAGCTGCGCTGCATCTGACGGGCGCGGTCATGCGCGCGCTCTGGGTCGAGGAGCGCAACATCGCCGATGAGGCAACGCTGGTGGCACTGGCCGACGAATGCGGACGCGACGGACGTGTACTGCTGCAATCGGCACAGACCGCGAGCGTGCAGAACGAATACGAGCGCTACACGAACGACGCCATTGCCGCCAATGTCTTCGGCTCTCCCTGGTATGTGGTCGACGGCGAAGGCTACTGGGGACAAGATCGCCTCGATTTCGTCGAGCGTGCGCTCACCAAGGCGTGAACGCAGCGGCAGCAGCCGCTGAATCAATACGGATAAAGGGTTCCCCATGTCACATTCCTTCTTCTGCCCCTGCCCGCGCGGCCTGGAGGCAGCCCTGGCCGAAGAGCTCGGCGAAATCGCGCAGCAGAGCAAGACGCTGAAGGTGCACAACCAGGTGCCGGGCGGCGTGCACTGCTCGGGTGAACTGGCCGACAGCTACCGCATCAACCTGCATTCGCGCATCGCCTCGCGCGTGCTGCTGCGCATCGCGCATGGCAGCTACGCGAATGAAATCGATATCTACGACCTCACGCTCGCCCAAGCCTGGGAAGAGTGGTTCGACGTCGACCACACGATCCGCATCGACCTCACGGCGATCAAGTCGCCGCTGAAAAGCCTGGAATTCACGACCCTGAAGATCAAGGACGCGGTATGCGACCGCTTCCGCGATCTCTACAACAAGCGCCCCTCGGTCAACACGCGCACGCCGGACATGCGCATCGTCGGCTTCCTGGATGCACGCAACTACACGGTCTACCTGGACACCTCGGGCGAAGCCTTGTTCAAGCGCGGCTGGCGCGAGGAAACCGGAGACGCACCGCTGCGCGAAAACCTGGCCGCTGGATTGTTGCGTGCCGCTGGCTGGAAGCCGGGCACGGTGCTGTTCGACCCGATGTGCGGCTCAGGCACCATCCTGATCGAAGCGGCGCAAATGGTGGCCGGCATTCCAGCCGGGGCAAGACGCAGTTTCGCGTTCGAGAAATTCCACGGCTTCGATGCCGAGCAATGGCGCGCGATCAAGGGCAGCTTCCGCCCGAATCCCCTGCCGAGCGAACCGACGCTGTTCGGCAGCGACATCTCGGGCGACATGATCGTCATGACGCGCAATAACCTGCGCAATGCCGGCATCCAGTTCGAGGTGCCGCTCAAGCAGATCGATGCGCAGGAAATCCGTCCGCCAGTCACCACGCCCGGCATGATCGTCACCAACCCGCCCTACGGCGAGCGCATTGGCGTGCGCGGCGACCGCAGCCAGGAACCGGACGAACTCGCGACGGCCTTCTACAGCGCCTTCAGCAGCACGCTCAAGCAACGCTTCGCCGGCTGGCAGGTCTTCCTGTTCACGGCCGACCTCGGCCTGCCGAAGATGCTGCGCCTGAAAGAGTCGCGCAAGACGCCGTTCTTCAATGGCGCGCTCGAATGCCGGCTGTTCCGCTTCGACATGGTGGCCGGCTTCAACCGGCGCGAGGAAGCCAAGCCGAAATAAGCCCACCACACATCCTTCTGACACCAGGCTGTCAGGAGGGCGCACGCAAGATGGCCTCCATGCCATGTGGCATACCAAGGAGAACATCATGCAAACGAAAGCCAACTGGTTCGAAATCTCCTCGACCGGCTTGTAGCGCGCGGTCAGGTTCTACGAAACCGTTTTCGACACCCAATTGCACGTGCAGGAATTTGGCGACGGCCCGCTCGGCATCTTCACCAGTGCGGAACACGGCGTCGGTTGCGTGACCCGCAACGATGCCCACCGCCCTTCCGAAGACGGCCGCCTGCTCTATCTCGGTATGGTGCGAGTTGCGCGAGGATTTCCGCACCTTCCGGCTGGACCGCACGCGCAAACTGACCACGCTCGATGCCTACCCTAGAGCGGATTCGCCCTGACCAGCTCGCCGATGCCGGACGGCTTGCCCACGGCACTGCGTTGCGGCTCCTTGCCATGGCACCCGCCATGTCGCGTCGCCGCGCCTTGTTCCGTAGTCAATCTGCCTCGGCCTCGACTGAGCCAGTCAGGGCGAATCCGCTCTAGCAGGAAGGCTGGCGTCTGGCTGATTTTCTGCGTCATTGGGAGAACAGGAAAACGAATGGCGCAGGTAACAAAACCTGTGCGAACAAGCGTGGGAACGCGGACTTGAATTGCCGTTCGCACTGCTTTCTGCGACGAGAACGGCCGCTTGCAGCTTGGGCTATGCTTGCCCCTTCACTTGGACGTGACGTGGAGACGAACAAATGTCGCACCCTACCCTTCCCCAATTGCAAGACCGCGGCTTGCTGCGCGAGCATGCGTACATCAATGGCGCCTGGACCACTGCCGCCAGCAGATTTCCCGTAACCAATCCGGCCGATGGCAGCAAGTTGGCCGAGGTGCCGAATCTCGGTTCCGAGGAGACGCGCCAAGCCATCGAAGCGGCGCAGGCCGCGTTCACCGGCTGGTCTGCCCGAACCGGCAAGGAGCGCGCACTCATCCTGCGCAAGTGGTTCGACCTGATGATGGAAAACGCTACCGATCTTGCGGCACTGATGACGGCCGAACAAGGCAAGCCGCTGGCCGAAGCCAAGGGCGAAGTCGTCTACGGCGCCAGCTTCGTCGAGTGGTTTGCCGAGGAAGCCAAGCGCGTCTCGGGCGACGTGATGGCGTCTACCTGGCGCGACAAGCGCATGGTGGTGTTGAAACAGCCGATCGGCGTATGTGCCGCCATCACCCCTTGGAATTTCCCGATTGCGATGATCACGCGCAAGGTGGCGCCGGCGATTGCCGCCGGCTGCACCATCGTGATCAAGCCGGCCGAACAAACGCCGCTGTCGGCTCTGGCACTGGCGGAGCTGGCGCAACGCGCGGGCTTTCCGCCGGGCGTAATCAACATCGTCACTGCCGACAGCGAGCGCTCTATCGAGGTCGGCAAGGTCTTGTGCGAAAGCTCGGTGGTACGTCACCTATCCTTCACCGGCTCGACACCGGTTGGACGCATCCTGATGCAGCAATGCGCGCCGACGATCAAGAAGCTGGCACTGGAGCTGGGCGGACATGCGCCTTTCATCGTGTTCGAAGATGCCGACCTTGATGCGGCCGTGGAAGGCGCGCTGGCATCGAAGTACCGCAATGCTGGCCAGACCTGCGTCTGCACCAACCGCTTCTATGTGCATGAGTCGATCCACGATGCCTTTGTCGAACGGTTCGCTGCTGCGGCAGCCAAGATCAAGGTCGGCAACGGCTTCGAACAAGGCGTGGCGCAGGGTCCGCTGATCGATACGCAAGCGGTACAGAAGGTGGAGGAGCATGTGGCCGATGCGCTGGCCAAGGGAGCGAGGTTACTCGCGGGTGGCAAGCTGCATGCGCTGGGCGGCAGCTTCTTCGAGCCTACCGTGCTGGGCAACGTGTCGCCGGAGATGAAGGTGATGCGCGAGGAAACCTTCGGCCCGGTGGCGGCGGT
>DATBUE010000196.1:0-4180 GCA_036516375.1 Noviherbaspirillum sp.
GTTTACGCGGTCGTACTTTGCGGACTTTGAAAGGGTGTATGGCGAGGACGCGCTCGGGAACAGCGCGCGCGTCGATCAGGGTGAGACCGGGCGGTTCCGATGCTTTAGCCGGGAGTGGATTGCGGGCCGGGGCGACAGCCTTGATATCGCATGGCTGAAGGATGAGAGTGCGGAGGATGCGGCGGATTTGCCAGAGCCGGCGGTGTTGGCGCAGGAGGCGGTGACCGAACTGGAAGCCGTGCTGGCGGAGTTGCAGGGGGTTTTGGTGGAGTTGGGTGAAGAGGGACCGAAATGAGCCAATTGCCATTAACTTGGTCTTCCGCTCTGCTTGGCGATCTGATTGAGCTCAATCCCAAAAATTCTTGTGACGATGACGTCGAGGTTGGCTTTGTGCCGATGCCTTGTCTCGGCACGCGCTACTTAGAAAAACTATCGTATGAGCCCAGGCAGTGGCGAGATGTGAAGAGGGGCTACACGCACTTCGCCAATGGCGATGTACTTCTAGCGAAAATCACTCCATGTTTCGAGAACGGAAAGGCCGGCATCGCCCAAGGGCTACCAAACGGCATTGGCGCGGGTAGCACTGAGTATTTCGTTTGCCGTCCACGGTCGACCATTATCGATGCGAGATACCTGCTCGCATTATTTAAAACTGAAAAGTTCATAAAAAAAGGGACGGTGCAAATGACCGGCTCTGTTGGACACAAACGGGTTCCGAAAAGCTATGTGACGGATACATCTATTCCACTCGCGCCGTTTGCAGAACAACAGCGCATCGCCGACAAGCTCGACGCCGTGCTTAGACGCGTGAATGCCTGCCGTGAACGGCTAAATCGCACTACGCAAATGGTCAAAGACTTCCGCCGGTCAGTACTCCGTTTTCCGGGCGCGCCGGAGCATGCGCTTGGACAGTTAGGACAGGTTAGCGGTGGCCTGACGAAGAACGGCAAGCGGGGAACATTGCCGATTGTGCGGCCCTATTTGAGGGTCGCAAATGTGTACTCAAATGAATTGCGATTGGATGAGGTTGCAGAGATCGGGATGACCTCCGCAGAGTGGGAAAAGACGCGTCTTGCGCCGGGTGATTTGCTGATTGTGGAAGGAAACGGCAGTATCGATCAGATTGGACGATTAGCCTTGTGGGGTGGCGAAATCGAGGAGTGCAGCCATCAGAACCATCTTATCCGCTGGCGGGCGGGCCCAGACATTCTTCCTAAGTACATTCTCTATTACCTCATGAGTGCGACTGGACGCCAAAAAATCGTCCAAATCGCGAGTTCTACAACGGGTCTTCATACCCTGAGCGTGTCAAAGGTCGCGGGATTGAAGATTCCAGTGCCCTCAATGGCGGAGCAAGCTCGTGTTGTAAATCGGATCGAAACCCTTCTTGCCTTCGCCGACCGTCTGGAATCCCGACTTGCGACCGCACGCGCCGCCGTCGACCGACTCACTCCCGCACTCCTGGCCAAAGCCTTTCGCGGCGAACTCGTCCCGCAAGATCCGAACGACGAGCCAGCCCCTGAACTGCTGAAACGCTTGGCTGCCACGCGCGCATCGGCACCGATACCTAAGCGCCGCAGCAAAGCAGCCGGCACTATCGAAAACTGAGCACCTACGTCGATCCGCTCCGCGTGCCAGAGCGGGATCGCGTGTATTCCAAACCGAACCATGACCGCACTACGCTGCACGCAAAAGCTGCTGACCGCGATGCGCGCCAAACCCGTCGCACCCGGTTCCACACCGTGCACGTCCCGCCTCGGCGAATGGACGATGAATCTGCTCCACGTGCGGCCGGTCAAGCTGGTGCTGGCTGTGAGCGAACACGATCGGCTCGCCTTGCTGCTGGAAGCGGCGCCGCTTTCGACCTTGACGCAGCGGTTTCCCGAGGCGCTGTTCGCGCATCTGCTCACGCTCGGCGTGCCGCCGGATATAGCACGCGTCGAATGCAACGCAATGCAGCCGTTCTCCATCACCACCACCGGCGGTCATGCGAACCGCTTGAGCATTCAGGGGAACATGAACGAGTACACGAAGGCGGTGGAATGGGGGTTGGAGGACGGGCTGTCGCTGGCGGAGATGAATGCGCGCCTGTCGCAGTACATCTCGAAGCCGATCGGTTACCAATTCCCCGGAGAGCTGGTGAAGAAGCGTTTATGTCTCAGGTGAGACCGGGGCGCACACAGATAACGATGTTGCGCGCCCGTGCATCACACGGTCAGTAAAAAAAAACCGCTGACGTCCAGCTCAACACGCCCGCTGCCGCATTCGATCCTCTGCGCCAGCACCATTTCCGCGTGGCCCTCCACTTCTACTCGCTTTGCCTTCGTGTCCAGGTTGAACAGACACAGCAGCGCACGGCCTTGGTAGTGGCGCATGAAAGCGAGCACGCCTTCAGGTGCGTCACGGAACTCGATCTCACCTTCGAGCAATTCCGGATGCGCCTTGCGCAGTGCGATCAGCTTGCGCGTGAAATTCAGCACCGATTCCGGATCGGCTTCCTGCTGCGCGACGTTCAGCTCGATATGCGAGCGGTCCACCGGCAGCCAGGGTTCGGCTTCGCTGAAACCGCCGTGCGTTGCATCTGTCCATGGCATCGGCGTACGACAGCCGTCGCGCCCCTTGAACTTCGGCCAGAAGGTTTTCCCGAACGTATCCTGCAGCCGCTCGAACGGCACCTCCGCTTCCGGCAGGCCGAGTTCCTCGCCCTGGTACAGGCATACGTCGCCGCGCATGGCGAACATCAGCGCGAGGTGCATCTTCACCGTCGCCTCGTAGGGGCGGCCGAATTGCCAGCGGCTGCCGACGCGTGCCTTGTCGTGATTGCTCATCGCGTAGCAAGGCCGGCCTGGTGCGCGCACGCTGTCTTCCAGCGTTTCGATCACATTGCGCACGTACGGCGCGCCATAGTCCGGGCGCATCAGCGCAAAGCTGTAGGCCGAGTGCAAGCGGCCTTGTTCGGTGTACTGACCCATCAGGCGCAGCGGATCGGCGCCGCCGACTTCGGCCAGGCTATAGGCGCCGTAGGCATCGAGCAGCGTGCGCACGCGTTCCAGGAAGGCGAGGTTTTCCGGGCGGCCCTGGTCGTAGATGTGAACCTGGAAGCCGTAGGGATGCAGCGCCTTGCTGGGATCGTCGCGCGGGGGATTGCTGCGTAGCTCCAGGTCCTGGAACAGATGGTTGCAGGCGTCGAAGCGAAAGCCCGATACGCCGAGGTCCAACCAGTATTCCATCTCGGCCAATACGGCATCCTGCACGGCCGGGCAGTGCATGTTCAGGTCCGGCTGGCTGGAGAAGAAGGAGTGGTAGTAGTACTGGCGCCGCTCCGCATCCCAGCGCCAGGCGGTGCCGCCGAATACCGAGACCCAGTTGTTGGGCGGGCTGCCGTCCGGTTTCGCATCGGCCCACAGGTACCAGTCGTCGCGGCCGTTGCGGCGCTGCTGGCTGTCCCGGAACCAGGCATGTTCTTCGGAAGTGTGCGAGATCACCATGTCCACGATCACGCCCAGGCCGAGCGATTTCGCGCGCCGCATCAGTGACTTGAAGTCGGCCATCGTGCCGAAGATCGGGTCGACCGCGCGGTAGTCAGCTACGTCGTAGCCGAAGTCCTTCATCGGTGACTTGAAGAAAGGACTGATCCAGATCGCATCCACGCCCAGGCTCTTGATGTAGTCCAGTCGCTGTTCGATGCCGGCGAGATCGCCGATGCCGTCGCCGTTGCTGTCGTAGAAACTGCGTGGATAGACCTGATAAATGATCATGAGACTGCTTTCACGAAATGCCGCGGCCGCACGAAGGTGCTGGAATTGCAAGGGAAATCGAGACGCGCGCAGCGGACGGGGAGTGGGCCGTGAGGAACATTAATGCGTCAAAATGGTAGCGCCGTTCCCAGGCGCATCAAAGCTTTCGGAGGGGAATTGTGGCGGGAATGCAGGTTTTTTTCGCGGGAGCTTGAACAAGCGATATTGAAACTTTTCACTCCTGCATTATTTGTATCCACTGGGGCAAGAGATTGCCGCGCGCCTTTGGTTTGATGCAACGTAAATGAAATTGTTTCTGAATATTTACCATGCAGAGCAATGTGCCCGCCGCACCTATCGGTTTTCCCGATCTCGTTGCTTGATCGCATGAAGAGGCAAACCCGGCGCGCCAATAAAAAAAGGAAAGATCTTGCGCCTGCGTG
>DATBUE010000197.1:0-3093 GCA_036516375.1 Noviherbaspirillum sp.
CACCAGCAAGATCCGCGTGCTGGTGCGGCAGCGGGCGCTGGGCGAAGAGCAGGCGGAAGCCTGTCTGGAAAGCGAGGAAGCACTGGCCTGCTACCGCCAGATTCTGCGGGCAGAAGCGGCGGACTGAAGAGCTTGAATGGGATAGGAGGCAAGGCTTCCCCTACCGATCCACACCGCAATATGGACTGTTCCGCATACTGCGCTTCATGAACAAGGACAAGGCGGCAAGCGTTGCCAGGTACCCAGAAACAATCCCGAAGGCGTCGAAGTAACATTTCGGGAAACCCTGTTCATGCGTTTGCCCCAGCCGCGCCCTTCAGCGCCCTTCAGATATCGCTGTATTACTCGATTCCTTGAGCGTGGCGCGGGATGGCTCCCCGTTTCCTTCGCGCGCCGCGGCAGAGCGGCGCGCGGCCGGCCCGTCAGTGCTTCACTACATCGCCTGAGGGAAATCAGCCTGATGCGCGGGCGCCTCCGGCTCGATCCAGCGCCTCCGCACCTGCCGCCGCCGCATTCGCGCGCCTCGCTTTACGAGCGTAAGCGGTAACCAAGCGACGTCAGTTGACGTTATCGGGGCCTTGCGCTAGCGGCGAGGGCAAGGGAGCGTCCGCGAACAATTGCTTCCACATTCGCGGCGTCAGTTCCTGCACGCGCGCAGCCGGATGTTGCCCCACGCGCTGCAGGACATCCACCAGGTAATCGTACGGATCGATCTCGTGCAGCCGGCACGTCACCAGCAGGCTTTGCACGATGCCCACCTGCCTGGCCCCCAGCTCCGTCCAGCAGAACAGCCAGTTCTTGCGTCCCATCGGGATCGCGCGCAACGCACGTTCCAGCGAATTGGTGTCGATCTCCACATCCGGATCGTCCAGGTACAGCAGCAGCCCTTCGCGGCGCTCCCGCGCATACGCCAGCGCCTTCGTGAACGGGCTGCTCGGCAGGAAGCCCTGTGCGGCGAACTGCGCATCGACCCAGGCAAAGAAGCGTTGCGCCGCAGGCGCGGCCTGCTCCTGCCTGCGCGCACGCCTGGCCGCACCGGCCAGCCCGTCTGCGCGGATGTCTTCCTCGATCCGGTACAGCACGCCGATATGGCGCAAGGCTTGCTCGACCCGCTCCGGTTCGATCTGTTCGGCCTTGAGGAAGGCGCGCCGGCAGTGCGCCCAGCATTGCGCGTGCGCGATTCCCGTCTTCTCGACGTAGCGCGCATAGGCGGCGTAGCCGTCCGTGTGCAGCACGCTGCCCGCGGGGAGTGTCTCGCCCAGCGTGGCGCCGGCTCGGGTGGTCATGGAAACAGAGCTCGTCCGCCTCGCCCATCACCGGCCAGAAGTACGCCGGCTTCATCTTGCCCGGCCCCTCCCGTCCCGCCTTGATCGGCGTTTCGTCCATGCGCTTGACGCGCGAAGCGAGAATGGCACGCCATTGCGCCTGGAACACCGGCTCCAGTAGCGCGATGGCGCTTTGCGCAAGCTGGGTCAGCCAGGGTCGGCTGAGTGCAGGCCGAAATAGAGGACCTTGATTTGCGTGGCGCGCCGGTTGATGAAGGCGAACAGGTGGCCGGCCAGCGGGTCGGCTTGCATGCCGTGGCGGGCGATCGCATACAGCCCGTCGTAGGAGCGGCGCATGTCGACCGGCTGGCCGTACAGGAACACGCGCACTTGCTGTTCGGGGAAGAACATCAGCGTGCCGTGAGGGTGAGAACGAGGCCGCCGGGGAGGGCGAGGCGGATGTCGAAGCCGGCGGCAGGTGCCGCGGCGCCAAGGGTTCCAGGGGCGATGAAGGGGGCGCGCTCGTGGGCACCGATGGCGGTCGTGGCGGCAGACGCAGTGGATGTGCCGACGTTCTTTGCCAGCCGCTTAAACGTCGGTACCGCGATGCCTTCGCTGCGGCAGAATGCCGCTACGCTCTGGCCGCTTTGTGCCTGGCGCTCCAGGTGCTCGCGCCACTGTGCTTGACGGCGCTCTTTGTGCATCGATCAGGTCATTGCTCTCTCCGTGGTTGAAACGTGAGGGCAGTGTGACGCGTGCTTCGCGCGACATCTATGACGCTGCTGGGTTACCGCTTACGGTTATACGGTCGACATGTTCGACACGCGCCCGCATGTGGGCGGCAACTGCCACACCGAGCGCGATGCCGAAACCGGCGTGATGGTGCATGCCTACGGCCCGCACATCTTCCACACCAGTAACGAGAAGGTATGGAATTACGTGCGCCAGTTCGACGAGTTCATGCCCTTCACGAATAGATGAAAGCCATCTACAAGGGCCGCGTGTACTCGCTGTCGATCAAACCTGCTGACCATCAACCAGTTCTTCGGCAAGACCTTCAGTCCAAGGAAGCAGCCACCTTCATGCAGGAAATCGGAGACCAATTAATCGCCGACACGCCAGCAGTTTTCAAGGCATGCCGAAGCATGGCTACTCGAGCATCGTCGAACGCACCCTCGACCATCCGAACGTGCGCCTGCACCTGAGGTGAAGTCATTGGACGTCACGGAGCGGGATTCCAACCAGATCTTGCCCCTCCCTGGTCCTGGTTCACCGCGCTTCCGATTCCTGCTCACCGCATGGCCAGCATGCGCGCCAGTGTTCCCGCTCCACGCTGCGCCGTTTGCCGGGTCGGGCGGCCGAGTATTTTCTGCACCGCGTCCACTCTCTCCCGCAGCGCCTGAATCACCATGATGTGGATCGAGGGTATGTCCCCAAAATGCAGCGTAACGACGCCCGGCAGGGGTTTCGGCGCCGGCGGAAGAGAGAAGTGCTGCAGCAGCGCCGCAAGCCAAACCTCAAAGGCTTGCGCACCCATGCGCATGGCTGCAGATTCTGGACCGCCCATGGTTTCTTCCCTCAAGGAATTGTCGTCATTGATGATGCGGATGAATGGCACAGGGCGGGGAACAGTTCCCGCGCTTCTTGGTTTTTTTGCAATAACGATCACGCCGAAGGCGGCGCATCGAACTTTTACCCTTGCCTTGTCCACTCATCGACGGGCGGCGCGGGAACGGAAAATATCTCCCTGCGTCCCTGCAGGCTCTGGATGACGCGCCGGGGCGACATTCTGCATTCGCGCCTTGTCCACTTCATCACGCTCCCGTCA
>DATBUE010000198.1:0-2475 GCA_036516375.1 Noviherbaspirillum sp.
CCTTGGCCGCGGCAAGAACCGCATGGGTGCATCCGCGCTGGCACAGGTAATGCAGCAGCTCGGCAATGACGCGCCCGACGTGGATAGCCCGGAAGACCTGAAGGCTTTCTTTGCGGCGATTCAGCGATTGAACGGCGAAGGCAAGTTGCTCGCCTATCACGACCGTTCCGACGGCGGCCTGTTCGCGACGCTATGCGAGATGGCGTTCGCCGGCCACTGCGGCTTCACGGTCAGCCTCGACATCCTCGCGATGGAAGGCCATGCATCGGACTCCGGCGAGGCGAAGAACTGGACCACGCAAGTCGGCGAGCGGCGCAACGAGATGACCCTGCGCGCGCTGTTCAACGAAGAACTGGGCGCGGTGATCCAGGTGCGCGTGGACCAAAAGTCCGATGTGATGAATGTGCTGCGCAGCTTCAATCTCGGCGCCTGCAGCCACATCATCGGCAAGCCGAACGAGCGCGACGCGATCGAATTCATGCGCGACGCGAAGATGATCTTCACGCAGCCGCGCGTTGAACTCCAGCGCCTGTGGAGCGAGACGAGCTGGCGCATTGCGCGCCTGCGCGACAACCCCGCGTGCGCAGATGCCGAGTACGACCGTATCCTTGATGCGGCTGATCCGGGCATGACGCCGCGTCTGGCCTTCGATCCGCAGGAAGACATCGCCGCGCCGTTCATCAATACCGGAGCACGTCCGCGGGTGGCCATCCTGCGCGAGCAGGGCGTGAATTCGCATATCGAAACAGCATGGGTCATGCACAAGTCCGGTTTCGAAGCGGTCGATGTGCACATGAGCGACCTGATCGCCGGTCGTGCACGACTGGACGATTTCAAGGGCTTCATTGCCGTCGGCGGTTTCTCTTACGGCGACGTGCTGGGTGCAGGCGAAGGCTGGGCCAAGACCATCCTGTTCAATGCGGGATTGAAAGAAGCCTTCTCCGGCTTCTTCCGGCGCAACGACACTTTCGCACTCGGCATCTGCAACGGCTGCCAGATGATGAGCAACCTGAAGTCCATCATCCCTGGCGCCGAAGCCTGGCCCAAGTTCACGCGCAACAAATCGGAGCAGTTCGAGGCGCGCTTTGCGATGGTGGAAGTAGCGGATTCGCCTTCGATCTTCTTTGCAGGCATGGCCGGCACGCAAGCACCGATTGCGGTTGCACACGGCGAGGGACGGGCGGACTTTGCGCAGACCGGCGACATCGGCAAGGCGATTGTCGCGATGCGCTGGATCGACAATCGCGGCCAAGCCACCGAAACCTATCCGTTCAATCCGAACGGCTCGCCCAACGGCATTACGTCAGTCACGACGCCGGATGGGCGCTTCACAGTGCTGATGCCGCATGCCGAGCGCGTGTTCCGCACGGTCCAGCATTCCTGGCATCCGGATGGGTGGGGCGAGGATGCGCCCTGGATGCGGATGTTCCGCAATGCGCGGATTTGGGTGGGGTAAAACCCGTTTTGGTACCCGTTTTGGTAAGAAATCCAACGCCTGGCTCGCCAGGCGTTTTTTCTTGTGCGCCCAGCATGGGCGCACTCTTGCGGGTGCAAGTCCCGCCGCAAGCTGACCACAGCGAGCGAAGTGGCATGACCTGCTCGATGAGCCGGAAAGGAAACTGCCGGGATCATGCGCCGACGGAGAGTTGGTTCAACAGCTTCAAGAACGAGCGTGTTCATGAAATTTGTTATGCCACCCATGGCGCGATGAAGGCGGCCAGCTTCGAGTACATCGAGGTCTTCTACAACCGCACACGGCAGCATTCGCCCCCTGGGCTCCAAGTTGCCCGCACAGTTCCTGGGACATTGGCGCGCGGAGCAGCATCATGAAAAACGGGTAGCACGAAACTCACCCTTGGCAGACGAAAAACCGAGGGAACCTCAATTTGTCCGGGAACCCGGACGTCGTCGTGCTGGCCGGCGATATCGATACCGGCACGCGTGCGGTATCGTGGGCTGAGCAGTGCTTTGCGGGGCGTCCCGTGCTGTATGTGATGGGCAACCACGAGAGCTATGGCAAGAATCTGGAGCACGTCGAACGCGACCTGCAGGCGGCGTGCGAGGCCACCCAGAATGTCCATTTCCTGAACTGCTCGAGTGTCGAACTGGGAGGGGTGCGCTTTTTGGGCACCACGTTGTGGACGGATTTCACATTGTTTGGGGAAGCCGCGCGGCCGGCGGCGATGACAGCCGCAGGCCAAGTGATGGTCGATTACCACCGCATCCGCCTGGCGACGCAGGGCTTTCGCAAGCTGCGGCCGGCGGACACGGCCCGATTGCATGCGCAGCAGGCGTTATGGCTACGCCAGGCCTTGGCCACGCCGTTCGACGGCAAGACGGTCGTGATCACGCATATGGCGCCCACCATGCGTTCCGTGGCCGAACGCTACGCCACCGATCTGGTCTCGGCTGCCTATGCCTCCAATTTGGAGGAGGTTGCCGCACAGGCTGATCTCTGGATTCACGGGCATATGC
>DATBUE010000199.1:0-5068 GCA_036516375.1 Noviherbaspirillum sp.
CGCGCTGTATGCGCGCAACGTGCTGGACTTCCTGAAGCTCGTCTTCGACAAGGAGGGCCGGTTCGTGATCAACCGCGATGACGAAATCGTCGCCGCCACGCTGCTGTGCAGTGGTGGCGAAGTTCTACGCAAGCCCTAAGCAATCAAAGGAATCAGCAATGCAACGCAACATGCTCCGCGCGAAGATCCATCGCGCCTCCGTCACCCAGTGCGATCTTCACTACGAGGGCTCGTGCGGGATCGATGAAGACCTGCTGGACGCGGCGGATATCAAGGAGTTCGAGAAGATCGAGCTGTACAACGTCAACAACGGCGAGCGTTTCGAAACCTACGCGATCAAGGCCGCGCGCGGCAGTGGCGCGATCGCCCTGAACGGCGCGGCTGCCCGCAAGGCCCAGCTCGGCGACCTGCTGATCATCTGCACTTTCGCACCGATGTCCGAGCAGGAAGTGGAAACCTATGTACCGAAGATCGTGTTCGTCGACGAGAAAAACCGGAAAGTCGGGCTGAAGAAGCAGGGGTAGCCTGCCCGGTACGACGTCCAGAGGTATAACAAGGAGGAGGCAGCATGGAAGTCAGTCACACCGTCATCAATCTGATCATCTTCGTGCTGGCCATCTATGTCGGCTACCACGTGGTGTGGGGCGTCACGCCTGCACTGCATACGCCGCTGATGGCTGTCACGAATGCGATTTCGGCGATCGTCATCGTCGGCGCCATGCTGGCTGCCGCCCTCACCGAGGGCACGGTCGGCCAGGCGATGGGCTTTCTTGCCGTGACGCTCGCAGCCGTCAATGTCTTTGGCGGCTTCCTCGTGACCCAGCGCATGCTGGAGATGTTCAGGAAGAAGGAACCCAAGGCGAAGAAGGAAGGGGCGCAGCCATGAGCATGAACGCTGTCACCCTGTTGTACCTGATCGCCTCGGTCTGCTTCATCCAGGCGCTGAAGGGCTTGTCTCATCCCTCGACTGCGCGGCGTGGCAATGCCTTCGGCATGACCGGCATGGCCATTGCAATCTTCACCACCGTGGCCCTGATCGTGCGCCTCAAGGGCGAAGGTGGCTCTTCCGGTGGCCTGGGCTATGGCTTGCTGGTGCTGGGGCTGGCTCTTGGTGGCGGCATCGGTGCCCTGCTGGCCAAGCGTGTGGAAATGACCAAGATGCCGGAGCTGGTCGCAGCCATGCACTCGCTGATCGGTCTGTCGGCTGTATTCATCGCGATTGCAGCGGTGGCCGAACCCTGGGCTTTCAACATCGTCGCCTCCCACGACGCGCCCATCCCGCTCGGCAACCAGATCGAACTGTTCATCGGCACCTTCGTTGGCGCCATCACCTTTTCCGGATCGGTGATCGCGTTCGGCAAGCTGGCCGGCAAGTACAAATTCCGACTGTTCCAGGGAGCGCCGGTGGTGTTCAAGGGCCAGCACGCATTGAATCTGGTGCTGGCGCTGGCCATGCTTGCCGCCGGGATTGCCTTCTGCGTGACCGATCGCTGGGAACCCTTCCTGCTCATGCTGACGATCGCCTTCGTGCTCGGCGTGCTGATCATCATCCCGATCGGCGGCGCCGATATGCCGGTGGTGGTGTCCATGCTCAACAGCTATTCCGGCTGGGCCGCTGCCGGAATCGGCTTCTCGCTGAACAATGCGATGCTGATCATCGCCGGTTCGCTGGTCGGCTCCAGCGGCGCGATCCTGTCGTACATCATGTGCAAGGCGATGAACCGCTCGTTCTTCAACGTGATCCTGGGTGGATTCGGTGGCGATGCGACGGCAGCCAGCGGCGCAGCCCAGCAGCAGCGCAGCGTGAAGTCCGGCTCGGCAGACGACGCGGCCTTTCTGATGGGGAATGCGGAAACGGTGATCATCGTGCCCGGCTACGGCTTGGCGGTGGCACGCGCCCAACACGCATTGATGGAGCTCGCGCAGAAATTGGGCGAAAAGGGTGTCACGGTGAAGTTCGCGATCCACCCGGTCGCCGGGCGCATGCCGGGGCACATGAACGTGCTGCTGGCCGAAGCCGAAGTGCCCTACGACCAGGTGTTCGAGATGGAAGACATCAACGGCGAATTCGGTCAGGCCGACGTGGTACTGGTGCTGGGCGCCAACGACGTTGTGAACCCGGCAGCCAAGGATCCGAAGTCGCCGATCTCCGGCATGCCGATCCTGGAGGCGTACAAGGCCAAGACCGTGATCGTCAACAAGCGCTCGATGGCGGCCGGTTATGCCGGGCTCGACAACGAGCTGTTCTACATGGACAAGACGATGATGGTATTCGGCGATGCGAAGAAGGTGATCGAGGATATGGTGAAGGCGGTCGAGTAGCGCCGCCACGCCTGACGAAAAACCGCGCGGGAGCTTGTGCTTCCGCGCGGTTTTTTTATCGCAACGTCATCTCGATCCAGTTGTTTATCGATGGCCGAACATCATGTGCTCGGCCAGCAGGCGCTTGGCCGGCGGCAGCGCATCGACCACGCCCAGCGACAGGCCGAGCAGGGATTGGGCCGGCGCCAGCGGATTGGCAAAGATGCGGGCCAACAGATCGGTCAGATGGATGATTGCGCCACGGTCGATGCGGCGACGCGCGAGGAAGTGCGCGAGCGCCGGAGTTTCTGCCTCTGTTTCGGTACTCGTGGCGAGTGCCTGGGCCAGCACCGCTGCGTCGCGCAGCCCGAGGTTCAGTCCCTGGCCGGCAACGGGGTGCAGGGTTTGCGCCGCATTGCCTATTGCGACGGTGCGCGCCGTGGCAGCCGGTTGGGCGTTGAGGCCGAGCGGATAGACATGGCGCGGCGATACCCGGGTGAAGCGTCCGACACGGCCACCGAATGCAGTCTGCAGTTCAGCCAGGAAGCCGGCATCGTCGAGCGCCTGGATACGGCCGGCACTTTCGGGACGCATGCACCACACCAGCGCGTAGCCTCCATCCTGCGGCAACAGCGCCAGCGGTCCTTCGTCGGTGAAGCGTTCGTAGGCGGTGCTGGTGCATGCCTCGTCCGCATGGACATGGGCGATGACAGCGCTTTGGCCGTAGTCGCGGTGCAGGGCCTTCGCATCCTGTTCGGAAAAAACGCCGCCTTCGGCCTGCACCAGGATGCGCGCCTGCAGCTCGCCGCCATCGGCGAAGCGCAGCGTGACGGCATCCGCATGTTCGGCGAAGGAAGTCAGATGGCGCGGGCGCATCGTGCGGATGCCCTGGTCTTCCAGTGCGCGGGCCAGCGTGGCGACGACTGCGCCATAACGGGCGACGTAGCCGAGCGCGGGAACATGCAGTTCTTCGGCGTCGATCAGCGTGCGGCCGAAGCGGCCGCGGCGCGAGACATGGATGTGTTCGATTGCGTCGGCAGCAATCGGCCAACAGTCAATTTCTTCCAGCAGTTGCCGGCTGCCATAGGAGAGGGCAATTGCGCGCGGATCGTTGACCGCCTTTTCCAGTGCGCGGGCATCGATGACCGCAATCTCGCTGGCGGCGACGCCGCGCCGGACCAGTTGCAAGGCCAGCTCCAGCCCAACCGGGCCGGCGCCGACGATTGCAATCGAACAGTGGTCGGGATGCGCCGTCACCGCTGCCTCAGCGCTTCATCACGGCTTCGATCTCGGCCACCGTTTTTGGCGCCGCCTCGGTCAGGATCTCACAGCCGTTCGCCGTGATCAGTGCATCGTCCTCGATGCGGATGCCGATGTTCCAGTACTGCTCGGGCACGCCCGGCTCCGGGCGCACGTAGATGCCGGGCTCGATGGTTAGCACCATGCCTGGCGCCAGCTTGCGCCACGGGCGCTCGCCATTGACCGCTTCGGCTTCGCGATAGTCGCCGACATCGTGCACATCCATACCCAGCCAGTGGCCGGTGCGGTGCATGTAGAACTGGCGGTAGGCGCCTTTTTCGATCACGTCCTGCAGGCTGCCGACCTTGTTCCGGTCGAGCAGGCCGGTGTCGAGCATGCCCTGCGCGAGCACCTGCACCGCAGCGTCGTGTCCGGCCATGAAGCTCTTGCCGGGGCGGGTTTCGGCAATCGCGGCGGCCTGGGCCGCGAGCACGATTTCGTACAACGCCTTCTGCGGTCCGGAAAAGCGACCGTTGACCGGGAAGGTGCGGGTGATGTCGGAGGCGTAGCCGTCAAGTTCGCAGCCGGCATCGATCAGCACCAGGTCGCCGTCGCGCAGTTCGGCGTCGCTGGCGCGGTAATGCAGCACGCAGGCATTGGCTCCGGTTGCGACGATGGAGCCATAGGCCGGGAACTGGGATCCACTGCTGCGGAATTCATGCAGCAGCTCGGCTTCCAGGTGATATTCGCGCAGGCCGGCGCGTGCGGCCTGCATGGCGCGCTGATGGGCGCGCGCGGAGATCGCGGCGGCGCGACGCATGATGTCGACTTCGCCGGCGTCCTTGAACAGGCGCATTTCGTCGAGCAGGACATGCACATCGTGCATCGTGGTCGGTGCGGTCACGCCGGCGCGGGCCTGCATGCGCACGCTGCGCAACCAATCCTGCACACGCGCGTCGAGCTTCGCATCGTGACCCAGTGCATGAAACAGTGCGGGCGCATCGGCGAACAGCTTCGGCATTTCACTATCGAGCGCGCCAATCGGGTGGGCGGCATCGAAGCCGAAAGTCTCGCGTGCGGCTTCTGGCCCATAACGATAGCCGTCCCAGATCTCGCGCTCCAGATTCTTCTCGCGGCAGAACAGGATGGTGTGGTCGGTCTTGCCGGCCACCAGCACGATCAGCGCTTCCGGTTCCGTAAAACCGGACAGGTAGTAGAAGTAGCTGTCATGCCGGTACGGGTAGTCGGCATCGCGGTTACGCATCACTTCCGGTGCGGTGGGGATGATGGCGACACCCCCGCCCTTGGCATGCATTTGCGCGATCAGGCGCGCGCGTCGTTCGGCATAGCTGTTCATTGCTTATCCATTCAGTTGGGCCAGGCGTTGCGGCGTGCCGACATCGGTCCAGTCGCCGCGATAGACTTCGCCGCCGACTTGGCCGCGCTCGGCCCACTTGCGCAGGATGGGCGCGATCTGCGCACTTTCGCCGGGCTGGATTTCATCGAAGATTTCCATGCGGTAGACCCC
>DATBUE010000200.1:0-2448 GCA_036516375.1 Noviherbaspirillum sp.
AGGAAGGTTTTTACCGTCGTCCTCCGGGACGGCAGGTGTTGCCGCCGCCATCCAGACCACCAAGGGAAAGCTTTCTCGATGCAGCGCCGCTGCCTTGGCCTTTTTCAGCTCCGCTTCGAAGGGATAGGCGCGAAGGGCTGACGCGAAGGATTCCAGCGTGTACGGCGGAGCGAGTTGCTGCATGGCCAGCTCTGCCGAGAAGGGTTTGCGATGCAGGGCACAGATCGCTTGCAATGCCCAGAAAAAGCCGCCGCTGCTCAGTGTGACAGTCAATCCTCGCCTCTACTCTCTCGCCCAAGATGTCTTCGCTACAACAAATCAGCGGCAAGGCTACGAGAATAGTTGCAAATATGCAATAGCATATTTATGGGAAAAGATTAGGAGGCGAAACGCACGCGGAAACGCCGACTGTCAAGCCAATTCCGTCCAAAAACTCACAAAAAAGAAAATCTATTGAGCAAGCACAAATCTTTTTCGTAATAAAAAAATCAACTATTTTACAAATGAGCAAAATGTGTTAGCAAATTTTTCATAGGCGCGTTACCATTCGCCCGCGTTCCGATCCAACGATTTCGCCATGCTCAATTCCCATCTCTCGCTCGCCCTCGCCGTTCTGTCCGCACCCGAAGAGGAAGAAGAAATTGTCAGGGCAGACAAAATTCTTACTCCGGACTTCCTGGCATCGCTGCCGATGATGTCGGTGCCGCTTGTCGGGATGAGCTTCGAGTCATTCTGGGCACGCTTGCCGAACCACGTTTGAACGCAACCTCCGGAATCCGCGCCGCTTCAACGTTCGGAATTTCGCACGCATGAATGCCGGGCTGTCGGGCTTTTCCGACTGCCGCGCGCTCAGCCCTTTTCCTTCTCTGATTCCGCCCCCCGCTCCGGCAACGCCACTTCGCGCGTCGACGCCGGCAGGTGTGACATGATCAGCACCTCGACGCGCCGATTGCGCTGGCGACCTTCCTCGGTCTGATTGCTGGCGATCGGCCGGGTTGAGCCATAGCCGACAGTGGTCATGCGCGGTTCGACTACGCCGACATCGGCAAACAGGCGCACGACGCTGCCGGCACGCACCGCCGACAATTCCCAGTTCGACGGAAATGCGACGTTATTGATCGGCACGCTGTCGGTGTGGCCCTCGACCTGGATTGCGTGGTCATCCATGCGCAGCACTTCGGCCACCGCGCGCAAAGCTTGCACGCTGGCCGGTGCCAGGCGCGCATCGCCCTGCGCGAACAGCACGCTGGCATTGATTTCCACCGTGATGCCGCGTTCCGACTGCCGCACCCTGACCTTGCCCTCCTCGACCAGGGGCGCGAGCACGTGCTGGATATCGCGCGCCATCGTTGTCAGGCGCTCGGTCTCGCGCCGGATCAAGGCGGCGTCCTTGCGCTCGGGAGCACGCGCCAAGCGAGCGCCGCTTCCGGCCGCCGGCAGCGACGCGCCCTCGCTGGGTAGCACGGAAGCGCCGCCGAAGGCGGTGAGCAGGGAATCGGAAAGTTGGCGGTACTTGCCCTCGTTGACCGAGGACAGCGCATACATGACGACGAAGAAGGCGAACAGCAGCGTGATGAAGTCGGCGTAGGAAACCAGCCAGCGCTCGTGGTTGTCTTCGTCGTCCTGGATGCGCTTGCGGGCCATCAGCGGTAGGCTTGCAGGCGCTCGTCTACCACGCGCGCGTTGTCGCCGTTGGCGACGCTGCAGAAGATATCGGTCAGCATTTCGCGCCGGTACACCTCATCGGCCACCACACCCTTGAGCTTGTTGGCGATGGGCAGGAACACCAGGTTGGCGAAGCCGACGCCGTAGATCGTCGCGACGAAGGCAACCGCGATGCCGCTTCCCAGGCGCGTCGGATCGGCCAGGTTCTCCATCACGTGAATCAGTCCGAGCACGGCGCCGAGGATGCCGATGGTGGGTGCATAGCCACCGGCGGCTTCCCAAATCTTGACCGCCTTGCGTTCGCGCCGCTCGTAGGTATTGATGTCCGCTTCCAGGATGTCGCGGATCTTGTAGGGATCGATGCCGTCCACGATCAGACGCAAGCCCTTGGCCGTGAATGCATCGCTGACATCCTCGACATGCCGCTCCAGGCTGAGCAAGCCTTCTCGCCGTGCGGTGGCGCTCCACACGCCCACTTGCGCGGCCAGGTTCGGATCGATGCCGGCCGGCGGCTGAAACACCCAGACCAGCATGCGCATGCCGCGCACGAAAGTAGCGAGCCCGCTTTGCAGCAGCACGGCACCGAAGGTGCCGATGACGACCACTGCAAAAGCGGCCGGCTGCAGCAGCGAGGAAAGATTCCCGCCCTCCAGCAACTGTCCGGCGAGGATACCGAACAGGCCGAGAGCCAGGCCGATCAGACTAGCCCAGTCCATGCTTGCTCCCGCAGGCGCGCGCGCATGCGCCCGACCGCCTGGCTGTGCAACTGCGATACGCGCGACT
>DATBUE010000201.1:0-7894 GCA_036516375.1 Noviherbaspirillum sp.
CCGGGAAGGGGCGGGCGGGCGGACCCGGGTCTATAGCGCGCGCGAACGCACGCGCCTGAAGCTGACCTTGCGCGGCAAGCGGCTCGGCCTGTCGCTGGCCGATATCAAGAGCCTGGTCGACATGTATGAGTCGCCGAAGGACACCCAGGCGCAGTTGCAGCGCTTCCAGGAAGTGCTGGGGCGGCATCGCGAAACGCTGCAGCGGCAACTGGAAGACATCGAAGTCACCCTGGCCGAGATCGCCGCCCATGAAGCCGAGTGCCGGCGTCTGTTGCAGAATGGAAATGGCGAAAGCGTGGAGTGTGAGCCGGGGGAAGCAGCCGGGATCGGCGCCGGAACAAAGCGCGCCAAGGCTGAAGGCGGCAAGCTGGAGGATGTGGCTTGAGGCGATGCGGTCTTGGGAAACCAGCCGGGAATGAGGTGCATCAGCCCTCGTGCATCGGGGTGGTGCTTTACGTTTACGTTAACGTCAATCTGCCGTAATCTGGCTGCGGCTGCCAAGCCGGCGGCGGTTTCAATCCGAGGAGACAGAGATCATGGACTTGCCCGGCCTGAACTTCGACCACGGTGACGACATTGCCGCCTTGCGCGAGGCGGTGCGCGCCTTCGCCCAAGCCGAGATCGCGCCGCGCGCGGCCGAGATCGACCGCAGCGACGCGTTTCCGATGGAGCTGTGGCGCAAGCTGGGCGCGCTCGGAGTCCTCGGCATTACTGCCGACGAGCAATACGGCGGCGCCGGCCTGGGCTACCTCGCGCACATCGTCGCGATGGAAGAAATCTCGCGTGCTTCGGCCGCGATCGGCCTGTCCTACGGCGCGCACTCCAACCTGTGCGTGAACCAGATCAGCCGCAATGGCAGTCCCGAGCAGAAGCAGCGCTACCTGCCCAATCTCATTTCGGGCGATTACGTTGGCGCGCTGGCGATGTCGGAGCCGGATGCCGGCTCGGACGTGGTCAGCATGCGCCTGCGCGCCGAGCGCAAGGGCGACCGCTGGGTGCTCAACGGCAGCAAGATGTGGATCACCAACGGTCCGGACGCCGACGTGCTGGTCGTGTACGCGAAGAGCGAACCGGACGATGGCGCACGCGGCATCACCGCTTTCCTGGTCGAGAAATCGTTCAAGGGTTTTTCGGTCGCGCAAAAGCTGGACAAGCTCGGCATGCGCGGCTCGCACACCGGCGAACTGGTGTTCCGGGATTGCGAGGTGCCGGAAGAGAACGTGCTGGGCGGCGTCGGACGCGGCGTGAACGTCTTGATGTCCGGCCTCGATTTCGAGCGCGCGGTGCTGTCCGGCGGTCCGCTGGGCATCATGCAGGCGTGCATGGACGTGGTCTTGCCCTATGTGCATGAACGCCGGCAGTTCGGCCAGGCCATCGGCGAATTCCAGCTGATGCAGGGCAAGCTCGCCGACATGTACTCAACGATGATGGCCTGCAAGGCTTACGTCTACGCGGTCGGCCAGGCCTGCGACCGCGCCGGCACGCCGGAACAGGTGCGCGCCCTGCGCAAGGATGCCGCCGGCGCCATCCTGTACGCCGCGGAAAAAGCGACCTGGATGGCAGGCGAGGCAATCCAGACGCTGGGCGGCAATGGCTACATCAACGACTACCCGACCGGCCGGTTGTGGCGCGACGCCAAGCTGTACGAAATCGGCGCCGGCACCAGCGAAATCCGCCGCATGTTGATCGGGCGCGAACTGTTCGCCGAGACGCGGTAGCGCCGGCCGGCATTGACTACACTGATGCCGCTGCCACCTGCAGAGTCATGAGAACCATGCGCGAAGCCTTTCCCAAGCTGCTCTCGTCCCAGATCGCCTTCGACATCGCCAGCACCATCCTGGACGGCTTCGACAAGCACTATCGCCTGTTTCGCGCCGCCAGCCAGGATGCGCGGCGCTACTTCGAAACGCGCGACTGGACCACGGCACAGGCCAAGGCACGCGCGCGCATCGCCTTCTACGACACGCGCGTGCAGGAATGCGTGCAGGTACTGGAGGATGAATACGAACCGGCCGACTTGACCGATGAAGTCTGGCGCGAAGTGAAGCTGCACTACATCGGTCTTTTGCTCGGCCACAAGCAGCCGGAGCTGGCCGAGACTTTTTTCAACTCGGTCTGCTGCAAGATCCTCAACCGTTCCTACTATCACAACGATTTCATCTTCGTGTGGCCGGCGATTGCCACCGATTACCTGGAGCCGGAAGGAGAACGTCCGACCTACCGCGTCTACTATCCGGCCAAGGATGGCTTGCACTTCACCTTGAAGCGCATCGTCACCAACTTCCAGTTGCAGGCCGAATTCGCCGACCTGAACCGCGACGTCGCCCAGGTGGAAGCGCGCATGCGCGCGCTGTTCGGCGCCGGCCTGCTGGAAGCCAATCACCAGATTCAGGTGCTGTCGACGCTGTTCTACCGCAACAAGGGCGCCTATATCGTCGGCAAGGGCATCAACGGCAACCGCGTCTATCCCTTCGTCGTTCCCATCCTGTACAACCGTCGCAATCAGCTTGTACTCGACACCGTACTGTTCGACCCGACGCTGATCACGGTGCTGTTCTCGTTCACGCGCGCCTACTTCCTGGTCGACATGGAAGTGCCGGCGGCCTACGTGCGTTTCCTGCGCACGCTGATGCCGACCAAGCCCGAGAGCGAGATCTACACCATCCTCGGATTGCAAAAGCTCGGCAAGGCCGGCTTCTACCGTGACTTCCTGCACCACCTGCGCTATTCCTCCGATTGCTTCGAAGCCGCGCCCGGTATCCGCGGCCTGGTGATGGCAGTGTTTGCGCTGCCCTCCTTTCCCTATGTGTTCAAGGTGATCAGGGATCACTTTCCAGCACCGAAGGAAACCACGCGCGCGCTGGTGAAGGAAAAGTACCTGCTGGTGAAGAACCACGACCGGGTCGGGCGCATGGCCGATACCCTCGAATATTCGGATGTCGCCTTTCCGCGCGCACGCTTCTCCGACGAATTGCTGGCCGAGCTGAAAGCGGTCGCGCCCTCGGTGGTCGAAGAAGACGGCGACGAAATCATCATCAAGCATCTGTATATCGAGCGCCGCATGGTGCCGCTCAACATCTGGCTGATGGAGGCGGAAAGGCGCGGCGATCATGCGGCACTCGAACACGGCATCGTCGAATACGGCAATGCGATCCGCGACCTGGTCGCCGTGAACATCTTCCCCGGCGACATGCTGTACAAGAACTTCGGCGTCACGCGGCATGGCCGCGTCGTGTTTTACGACTACGACGAAATCGAATACCTGACCGACTGTAATTTCCGCACGATCCCTGCTCCGCGCAACGAGGAAGACGAACTCGCCGCCGAACCCTGGTATCCGGTTGCGAAGAACGATGTCTTCCCCGAACAGTTCGGTCCCTTCCTGCTCGGGCACCCGGAAGTGAAGAAATACTTCATGAAGCACAACGCCGAACTGCTGACCCCGCAATACTGGCAGCAGGCACGCCAGCGCATCCTCGATGGCGTGATCGCCGACGTGTTTCCGTATCCGCAGGAACTGCGCTTTTCCTACCGTGCCGCGGGCGAAGAAATGCGTCCCGCCGCAGCGTGAACATGCAAGCAAGGAGACCAGAGATGAACGACCCGGTAGTCATCGTCGCCGCAGCCCGCACCCCGATGGGCACCTTCCAGGGCGACTTCGCGGCGTTGTCCGCATCTGACCTCGGTGCCGCCGCGATCCGCGCCGCCGTGGAACGCGCGCGCATTGCACCGGAGCTGGTCGACGAAGTCCTGTTCGGCAATTGCTTAATGGCCGGGCAGGGCCAGGCACCGGCACGCCAGGCGGCACTGAAGGCCGGCTTGCCGGCTTCCGCTGGCGCCGTCACCTTGTCCAAGATGTGCGGCTCGGGAATGAAGGCGACGATGATGGCTTGCGATGCGCTGCTCGCCGGCAGCAGCACGGTAATGGTCGCCGGCGGCATGGAATCGATGACCAACGCGCCCTACCTGATTCCCAAGGGCCGCGGCGGTTACCGCATCGGGCACGGCATGCTCTTCGACCACATGATGCTCGACGGGTTGGAAGACGCGTACAGCCGCGACGCACAAGGCGCCGGGCGCGCGATGGGCAGCTTCGGCGAAGAGTGCGCGGCGAAATACGGCTTCACGCGCGCGCAGCAGGATGCTTATGCCTTGGAATCGGTGCAACGTGCGCAGGCCGCCGTGCGCGATGGCGCATTTGCATGGGAGATCGCACCGGTACGCGTTCCCGGCAAGGACGGCGACGTCGAAGTCGCCAGCGATGAAGCGCCCCTGAAGGCGCGCCCGGAAAAAATTCCCCATCTGAAGCCAGCCTTCAAGAAGGATGGCACGATCACCGCCGCATCCTCGTCTTCGATCAGCGATGGTGCAGCGGCTCTGGTGCTGATGCGCCAATCGCAGGCAGTACGCCTGGCCTGCACGCCGTTGGCGCGCATCCTTGGTTACGCCACGCATGCGCAGGAGCCCGGCTGGTTCACCACCGCACCCGTCGGCGCCATTGACAAGCTGCTGCGCAAGCTGGATATGTGCAGCAACAATGTGGACCTGTACGAAATCAACGAAGCCTTCGCCGTGGTGCCGATGGCCGCGATGCAAGAGCTCGGCATCGCGCACGAACGCGTGAACGTGCACGGCGGCGCCTGCGCGCTCGGTCATCCGATCGGCGCTTCCGGCGCGCGCATCATCGTCACGCTGCTGGGAGCCATGAGGCAGCGCGGCGCACAACGCGGCATTGCTGCGCTTTGCATCGGCGGCGGCGAAGCGACCGCCCTCGCCATCGAAATGATCTGACTCCACTCATTCTTCTTACCCATCATGCCCACTGCCCTGATCATCGGCGCTTCCCGCGGCCTCGGCCGCGAATTCACGCGCCAATTGTTGTCCTCCGGCTGGAAGGTCTACGCCACCGCGCGCGACGACGCCGCCATCGACGAACTCAGCAAGGAAGGCGCCGAAGCGTTGCGTGTCGACGTAACCAGCGCCGATTCGCTGGCCGGGCTTGGCTGGCAGCTCGACGGCGAAACCCTGGACCTCGCGATCTATGTCGCGGGAGCCTTCGGCTCGCGCGACGATGCCAAGTCGTCGCCGACGCGCGAGGATTTCGACAACGTGATGCACACCAATGTGCTGGGTGCGATGCAGGCGATTCCCCTGATCGCGCCGCTGCTCGAAGCCACGCGCGGGCGCTTTGCCTTCATCAGCAGCGGCATGGGCAGCATCGGCGAGACCGACCGCAGCTACGGCTGGGTGTACCGTGCCTCGAAGGCAGCGCTGAACATGGCCATCAAAAGCGCCGCGCTCGACTATCCGCAAGCGATCTTTGTCGCGCTCTCGCCCGGCTGGGTGCGCACCGAGATGGGCGGGCCGAACGCGCCGACCGAAGCGGACGAAAGCGTGCGCGGCATGTTGAACGTGATCGAGGGACTGACCGCAGCCGACAGCGGCAGCTTCCGCCATTACAGCGGACGCACGCTGGCGTGGTGAACGAAACAGGGAGGGCAGTGATGGCAACAGCGATCGATTTCTATTTCGACTTTTCCTCGCCCTACGGGTATTTCGCCGCCAGTCGCATCGAAGCATTGGCGGCGAAGTACGGGCGTACCGTGCACTGGCACCCGGTCTTGCTCGGTGCGGTGTTCAAGACCACGGGCGGCCAACCGTTGACGCAGATTCCGATCAAGGGCGACTACGCGCGGCACGACATGCAGCGCACCGCGCGCCTGCACGCCATTCCCTTCCGCTTTCCGGAGAAGTTTCCGATTTCCAGCCAGCTTGCCGCGCGTTGCGCGCTGTGGGCCGGCAACGTGCATGGCGAGGCGCGCAAGACGGAACTCTCCCTTGCGCTGTACCGGGCGTATTTCGCGCACGGGCAGGACATCACCGAGACGCAAACCGTCCTGGCGGTCGCGCAGGAACTGGGGCTGGACGGCGCAGCAATGATCGAAGCGATCAACGGCACGGCGATCAAGGAACAGTTGCGCGAGGAAGTCGATGCCGCGATGCGGCGCGGCGTGTTCGGCGCGCCCTTCATGATCGTGGACGGCGAACCGTTCTGGGGCTTCGACCGTTTCGACCAAATCGAGCTGTGGCTGAAGAACGGACCGTTCTGATGGGGGCGAAAACAACGAACTGCCCGTGCGGCGGCGCCGACTACGCGCAGTGTTGCGGCCGCTATCTTGAATCGAATGAAGCCGCACCTGACGCCGAACGCCTGATGCGCTCGCGCTACAGCGCCTATGTGCTGGGCAAGGACGTCTACCTGCAGCAGACCTGGCACGCGAGCACGCGTCCGACTGGTTCGCTTACCGACAGCACCACCAAATGGTTGGGACTGGAAGTGCGCAACCATCATCAGCAGGGCGACGAGGCGCAGGTTGAATTCGTCGCTCGTTACAAGGTCGGCGGACGTGCGCACCGCCTGCACGAACGCAGCCGCTTCGTGCGCGAAGAGGGCAAGTGGTACTACGTCGACGGCAGCTTCCCCGAGGGCAAGGCATGAATGCGCTCGAATCGAAACTCGACCTGCGTTCCGACGATTGCAAGGCCAATGCAGCGGCGGTGCAGGCGCTGGTGGATGACCTGAAGGCGAAGGTCGCGCGAGTAGCGCAGGGCGGCGGCGAGGAAGCGCGCAACAAGCATGTCGCGCGCGGCAAGCTGCTACCGCGCGAGCGCGTGCAATTGCTGCTCGACCCCGGCACGCCCTTCCTCGAATTCTCGCAACTGGCCGCTTACGGCATGTATGACGATGCAGCACCGGCGGCCGGGATCATCACCGGCATCGGCCGTATCGCGGGACAGGAGTGCGTGATCGTCTGCAACGACGCCACGGTCAAGGGCGGCACCTATTACCCGATGACGGTGAAGAAGCATCTGCGCGCGCAGGAGATCGCCGAGCAGAACCGTCTTCCCTGCGTGTACCTGGTCGATTCTGGCGGCGCCAACCTGCCGAACCAGGATGAAGTCTTCCCGGACCGCGATCATTTCGGCCGCATCTTCTACAACCAGGCCAATATGTCTGCGCAAGGCATTGCCCAGATCGCAGTGGTCATGGGGTCCTGCACTGCCGGCGGCGCCTACGTGCCGGCGATGAGCGACGAATCGATCATCGTGAAAGAGCAGGGCACGATCTTCCTCGGCGGCCCGCCGCTGGTGAAGGCCGCCACCGGCGAAGTGGTCAGCGCGGAAGACCTGGGCGGGGGCGATGTGCATACGCGACTGTCCGGCGTGGCCGACCATCTGGCGCAGAACGATACGCACGCATTGGCGCTGGCGCGTCGCATCGTTTCCAATCTGAACCGCCGCAAGCCGCAAGTGGCGCAGCGTGAGGTGGTGGCGCCGAAGTACGATCCGCGCGAGCTCTACAGCATCATCCCGGCCGATACGCGCAAGCCCTTCGATGTGCGCGAGGTGATCGCGCGCATCGTCGATGCCAGCGCATTCGACGAATTCAAGGCGCGTTTCGGCAGCACGCTGGTGTGCGGTTTCGCGCACATCTTCGGCATGCCGGTGGGGATCGTGGCCAACAACGGCATCCTGTTTTCCGAATCGGCTCAGAAGGGTGCGCACTTCATCGAACTGTGCTGCCAGCGCAAGATCCCGCTGGTCTTCCTGCAGAACATCACCGGCTTCATGGTCGGGCGCAAGGTCGAGAACGAAGGCATCGCGCGCCACGGCGCCAAGATGGTGACGGCGGTGGCAACGGCGCAGGTGCCGAAGTTCACCGTCATCATCGGCGGCAGTTTCGGCGCCGGCAATTACGGCATGTGCGGGCGCGCCTTCTCGCCGCGCATACTGTGGATGTGGCCGAACGCGCGCATCTCGGTGATGGGCGGCGAACAGGCGGCATCGGTGTTGGCCACGGTGCGGCGCGACGGCATCGAAGGCAAGGGCGGTA